>NZ_JBHFJB010000010.1:50623-57173 GCF_057334555.1 Pseudomonas sp. AGC41 | reverse complement strand
ATCAACCTGTGGGAGCGAGCCTGCTCGCGAAGAGGCACTCCGCGTTACCACATCATTGAGCTTGATCAGGCTGTTCATTTCCCGCCTTCGGCTCTTCAACCAACCGCTTCGGCATCACCACCTGCTGTGGATAAGTCTGCGCGAAATGCACCGACGGCTCGTTATCCACAAGCTTCTTGAGCCGCTGGTTGAACGCCCGGCTCACCGCATACTGCCCGCCTGACACAGTACGGAACTGGGCAGTGAGCACGAGCCCGTTGAGGTCCATCTTGTCCACGCCGAACACATCCAGCGGCCCTTGCAGGTTGAACTTGAGGAACGGGTCTTCGGAAATCGAATCGCCGGCTTCGCGGATCAGTTCGATGGCACGGTCCACATCGGTGTCGTAGGTGAACTGCACCGAGAAAAACGCAAAGGCGAATTGCCGGGACTGGTTGGTCACGGCCTTGATCTGCCCGAACGGCACCGAATGCACAAACCCCTTGCCGTCGCGCAGGCGCAGGGTGCGGATGGTCAGGCCTTCGACGGTGCCGGCGTGGCCGGAGCTGAGCACCACCCAGTCACCGATCGACAGCGTGTCTTCGATGATGATGAACAGCCCGGTGATCACGTCCTGTACCAGTTGCTGCGAGCCGAAACCGATCGCCAACCCCACCACCCCGGCACCGGCCAGCAACGGCGCGACGTTGATGCCCAGGTTGGCCATGGTGGTGATCGCGCAGATCACCACCAGGATGATCTTGGCGGCGTTGCGCAGCAGCGGCAGGATGGTCTTGATCCGCGTGCTGGGCTGACGCGCGCCACGCTTGTTGAGCGGCGGCTTGAGGGCTTCCTGGATCGCCGTGTCGAGCACCACCCAGGTCAGCCAGGTCATCAGGAAGATCAGGCCGATGCGGCTCAAGGAGTCACTGATCGCCCGGCCCACGGCGTTGCGCGAAGCGAATTCGAACAGGGAGATCCCCCAGATGCGCCCGAGGATTTCAATGAATGCCACCGCCATGACGATGCGCAACAACGCGTGCAACAGACTCAACAATCGTCCCTTGTAGGCGCTGTTACGCTGGATGGCTTCGGCCTTGGGCGACTTGAAGACATGTTGGAATATGGTGCTGAGGAACACCATCGCGATCAACAGAATGGTGGTGAACAGAGCGCAACGCAGGGCTTTCTGGTTGTCTTCGCCGACGCCGATCAGGCTCACCGCCGACACCAGCACCATCAACAGGATCGGCCAGTACCAGAGGCCGGAAAAAATCCGCAGGGACTCCTGCAACGCCGGCTGTTTCAAGCGCTGGGCCAACGGTCGGTTGCGGATCAGGTGGGCCACCGGCCGGCGCATATGGATCACCAGCCAGCCAAAGATTATCGACGCCGACAGCCCGGTGAACACTGCGATGCTGCTGGTGATATTGCCGCCCAGTTGCCGGGCGATCTGCGGACTGGTCAGCGCATCGCTGAGGGCGGCCAGGAAGCCGATCAGGAACAACGGCCGTGGGCTGAAACGACGCAGCATCGCCACGGCGCGCCGTTTGTGCCCGGCGTTGAACATCACCATCACGCAGAGCAGCACCGACGTGGAAAAAATACCGCTGCTGGTGGCGTAGGCGAAACACAGCGCCAGCGCGCGGCCGACCGAGACTTGCAGGAAGTGGCTGACGTAGAGGGTCAGCGGCAGGCAGGCCACGGCCGGCAGGGTGTAGGGCAGCACATAGCCGAGCACGTCCAGCACCCGCTGGCGGGTGCGTAGCCAGCGGCGTCGGCGCAAGCGGCGCATCAGCAACCGCGCGGCGGTCCATATCAGCGCAAACGTCCCCAGCCATACGCCCGAAAGCAGCAGGAAATCCCCCGCCACGCGCCATGAGGAACGGGAGGTCTGGTCCACCAGGCGATCAACCTCGTCCGCCGCGCGGTCCGCCCGCAGGCGCCAGGCGTCCACCAGGCTCTGGTTGAGGTCGAGCTTGTCCTGGACGCCATCGATGCTCGAACTGATCGCGCCCAGCAAACCGCCCTGCACCAGCGGTTCGGGTTCGGCCGGGGCTTCGGCGGGTTTGGCGGTGCCGGGGACCGCAGCGGTCCCGTAGGCGCTGGTGCCGGTCAGCGTTAGCAGGACCAACAGCAATACGGTGCTCAATCGAGACAAAACGCGGGGCTCCTTCGGGCAGGGTCGGTAAGGAACTGATCGATATTGCGCCAGCAAGTTCGCCCCGGAGGTAAATACACCCCCCGTGGCGAGGGAGCTTGCTCCCGCTGGGCCGGTCCGCCGCTTCGGGCGCAGCAGTCGCCAAAAAACAGGGCCGCTGCGCGCCCCAGCGGGAGCAAGCTCCCTCGCCACGGGTCCACTTCTTCCCCGCCGCCGGGCACTCCACCGAAACTTTCCAGCCCGCGCGGCGGTCATCAAAAGACACAGGCGGTACGAGGTCATTGGCACGGGAGGGATACATGACGGCGATCCACATTGGTATTTCCGGTTGGCGCTACACGCCTTGGCGGGGGGATTTCTACCCCAAGGGGCTGGCTCAGAAGCGGGAACTGCAATTCGCCTCTCGCGCGGTCAACAGCATCGAAATCAATGGATCGTTCTACGCCCTGCAACGTCCCGAACGGTATGCCCAGTGGTACGCCGAGACGCCCGACGACTTCGTCTTCAGCGTCAAGGCGCCAAGGTTCATCACCCACATCAAGCGCCTGCGGGACATCCATAAGCCGCTGGCGAACTTCTTCGCCTCCGGGGTGCTGGAGCTCAAGGAAAAACTCGGGGCCATCCTCTGGCAGTTTCCGCCGAGCTTCAAATTCGACCCTGAGCTGTTCGAAGACTTCCTCAAGCAACTGCCCCACGACACCGAGGCCGCCGCCGCGCTGGCGCGCGAGCACGAACCGCGCCTGGACGGTCACGCCAGCACCAAGACCGACAGGAAGCGCGCGCTGCGCCATGCCGTCGAAATCCGGCATGAGAGCTTCATCGATCCCCGCTTCGTCACCCTGCTCAAACGCTACGACGTCGCCCTGGTAGTGGCGGATACCGCCGGAAAATGGCCGTATCGCGAGGACGTCACCAGTGATTTCGTCTACCTGCGCCTGCACGGCGCCGAAGAGTTGTATGCCAGCGGCTACACCGACGAGGCGCTGAAGCGCTGGGGCGATCGGATCGAAGCCTGGAGCCACGGCACTCAACCGAGTGACGCCCAGTTGATCGATCCGAAAAAGAAACCCCGGGCGCGCAAGAGCCGGGAAGTGTTCTGCTATTTCGACAACGACATCAAAGTCCGCGCACCGTATGACGCGCGCCACCTGTTGGAGCGCTTCGACCTGGACAAGCATCTCGCCACCGCTCCCGGTGTGCGCCCGGCCGAAGGGGTATTGCCATGACCACACCAGAATCCAGCGAAGCCACCCGGGACCCGACCCAGCAGTCGTTGCGGGATTTCGACCGGGTCAGCCGCTTCACCGTCCTGACGGTCAACACACATAAAGGTTTTACCGCCCTGAACCGGCGTTTCATCCTGCCGGAACTGCGCGAAGCCGTGCGCAGCGTTTCCGCCGACGTGGTGTTCCTGCAAGAAGTGCATGGCACCCACGAGCACCATCCCCAGCGCTACAGCAACTGGCCAAGCATCCCGCAATACGAGTTCCTTGCCGATACCCTCTGGCCGCAGTTCGCCTACGGGCGCAACGCGGTTTACCCGGCGGGCGACCATGGCAACGCGTTGCTGTCGAAATTCCAGATCATTCGCCACGAGAACCTCGACGTCTCCATCAGCGGCCATGAAAGCCGCGGCATGCTCCACAGCGTGCTGCGCCTGCCGGGTGGCGAAGGCCAGGACGTGCATGCAATCTGTGTGCACCTGGGGTTGCGCGAAGGTCATCGCGTCGAGCAGCTGAAACTGCTTTGCCAGCGCCTGAGCGAGCTGCCGCCCGAAGCGCCGGTGATTGTCGCCGGTGACTTCAACGATTGGCGTGGCAAGGCCACCGACCTGCTCGCCCCCTGCGGCCTGCGCGAAGTGTTCGCCGAACAATGGGGCAAGCCGGCCCGCAGTTTTCCGGCACGCCTGCCAATCCTGCGTCTGGACCGCATCTACGTGCGCAACCTCAAGGCCCATCACGCCAAAGTATTGAATGTACGTCCCTGGTCGCACCTTTCCGACCACGCACCGCTGTCGGTGGAGATCGAATTATGAGCGCGACGATGAACAAGGCGACGGTGGAAAAGATCGAGGTCCCGCCGACCGAGAGCAACCCGGCGCTGAACGATATCGAATACGGCTGGCACGGCAACAACCGTGTGACGCTGCTGGAAAATGGCGAGGAATATTTCCCACGGGTTTTCGAGGCAATTCGCCGTGCCCAGGAAGAAATTCTCCTGGAGACTTTCATTCTGTTCGAGGACAAGGTCGGCTTTGAACTGCGCGACCTGCTGGTGGATGCGGCCAAGCGTGGGGTGCGTATTACCGTCAACCTCGACGGTTTCGGTTGCGGCGAACTGACCACCGGGTTTCTCGCGTCGTTGAGCGAGGCCGGGGTGCGCCTGCAGATGTTCGACCCGGCTCCCAGGCACTTGGGCATCCGCACCAACTGGTTCCGCCGCCTGCACCGCAAGATCGTCGTGGTGGACGGCGTGATCGCCTTCATCGGCGGGATCAATTTCTCCGCCGACCATTTGGGCGACTTCGGTCCCGAGGCCAAGCAGGATTACTCCGTGGAGATCAAAGGCCCGGCGGTGGTGGATATCCACCATTTTGCGCTGCTGCAGACCGGGCGGCCGGCTCGGGCCAAATACTGGTGGCAACGCCGCCGCAGCCGCCGCACCGAGTTGGCGTTCAATGATCATGACGGCCAGGTGCGCCTGGTCTATCGCGACAATCACGAGCACCAGACCGACATCGAGGAGGTCTACCTGCAAGTGCTGCGCAGCGCCCAGCGGCGGGTAGTGATCGCCAATGCCTATTTCTTCCCCGGCTACCGGTTGCTGCGCGAGATCCGCAACGCCGCCCGGCGTGGCGTGGAGGTGCGCCTGATCCTGCAGGGGCAACCGGACATGATGATCGCCAAGCTCGCCGCGCGGATGCTCTACGACTATCTGCTCAAGGCCGGCGTGACGATCTATGAATATTGCGAGCGGCCGCTGCACGGCAAGGTCGCCCTGGTGGATGAGGACTGGAGTACCGTCGGCTCGAGCAACCTCGACCCGTTGAGCCTGTCCCTGAACCTGGAAGCCAACGTGCTGATCCGCGACCGCGCGTTCAACCGCGAGCTGTTCGAGCGCCTCGATCACTTGAGCCGCACCCATTGCACCATCATGCCCGAGAACCACGCCCCGCGCGGGCTGCTGTGGCGCATGACCATCGGTTTCATGGTGTTCCACTTCCTGCGTCACTTCCCGGCCTGGGCCGGATGGCTGCCGGCCCATAAACCTCGTCTGAAACCTTTTTCACCGCCGACGGCGGTCCGGAGCGAACCCCATGAACCACTCTGAAGCGCATACCGCGCCGGGAGACGCCCATGCGCCGGAACAGGCCAAGCCGAAGTCGCGCTGGAGCCGCTGGAAACGCCCGCTGACGCTGGCTTTTTTCCTGCTGCTGATTGTGCTGTTCACCGCGTTGGCGCGGCGCATCGACTGGTCCGAAGTATTCGCGACACTGGCGGACTTCAAGCTGCGCACGCTGCTGATCGCTGCCGCACTGACGATCACCAGTTTCATCACCTATGCCTGCTTCGACTTGATCGGTCGCACCTACATCCGGCAGAAACTCGGCTGGCGGCAGATTCTGCCGGTGGGAGTGATCAGTTACGCCTTCAACCTGAATCTCAGTGCCTGGGTCGGCGGCATCGCCATGCGCTATCGGTTGTACTCACGGCTCGGTGTCAGCACCGGCAACATCGCCAAGATTCTCGGCCTGAGCCTGGCCACCAACTGGTTCGGCTACATGACCCTGGCCGGCGTGGTGTTCAGCAGCGGCCTGGTGACCATGCCGCCGGGCTGGAAACTGAGCAGCAATGCGCTGCAAGGCGTCGGCGTGCTGCTGTTGCTGGCCAGTGCCGGTTACCTGGCGGCCTGCCGTTTCTCCAGGCGCCGGGCCTGGACAATTCGCGGTATGGAAATCAATCTGCCGTCCCTGCGCATGGCCGTCCTGCAACTGGCACTGGGCGCGCTGAACTGGTCGCTGATGGCGGCGGTGATCTTTACCTTGCTGCCGAGTAAACTGGACTATCCGGTGGTGCTGGGGGTGTTGTTGATCAGCAGCATCGCCGGGGTGATTACCCATATCCCCGCCGGGCTCGGAGTGCTCGAAGCGGTATTCGTCGCGCTGCTGCAGCATGAAGTGTCGCGAGGCAGCCTGATCGCCGGACTGATTGCCTACCGGGCGATCTACTTCATCCTGCCATTGCTGATTACCGTGGTGATGTATCTGGTGATCGAGGCGAAGGCCAAGGCGTTGCGGGTCAAGCCTGGGGTCAAGTGACGCGGTGCCTGGCATGGCGCCTTGGGAGCAGGCTCGCTCCCACAAGAGACCTGTGTAAACCCGGGCTCAGACTTTCTGCGAGTCCTTGTGGG
>NZ_JBHFJB010000010.1:0-50591 GCF_057334555.1 Pseudomonas sp. AGC41 | reverse complement strand
AAGAGGCCCGCCTGGAACTCATGTCTACCGCTCCTGAATGATGCTCAACCGCTCGCCCACCACCATCTCCGTGATCCAGCTCACCAGGATCGAGGTGTAGGCCTGTTGTGACACGGGGTCACTCAGAGAATGGTCGGCGCCATCGATGATTCGATGAGTCAACGAGTGAGTCTGCTGGCAGGCGGCCCGGTAGCTCATGATCGTCGCGTGGGGCACATGATCGTCCGTCTCCGATTCCACCAGCAACACATCCCCGGTGAATTGCGCGCAGGCGTGCAAGGCCCGGTTGGTGTCGGCGTGCACCAGGGTACTGCGGTAATCGAGCAGGTCAGCCTTGTCCAGGTCGCGCTTGGGCGTGTGCCACTGCTCGTCGCGGTACAGGGCCGGCACCCGCAGGGCCAGCCAGCGCACCGGTCGCAATGAGGTAAGGATCGAGGCCAGGTAACCACCGTAGCTGGTACCGACCACCGCGATCGCCGAGGTGTCCAGAGCCGGGTGGGCGAGCAACCGGTCGTAGGCCGCCAGCAAGTCCCGCAGGTTGTCCTCGCGCGTGACCCGCGACAATGGAATCCCGGCCCCACCGGTGTGGCCGCGCAAGTCGAAGGTCAGGCACACGCAGCCCAGGCCGGCGATGCCTTTGGCCCGCTCGAGATCTCGCTCCTGGCTGCCGCCCCAACCGTGCACGAACAACACACCGGGAACCTTCGACTTGGGGCTGAGGAAGGTCCCGTTCATGTGTTCATCATCAATCGCAATCTGGATGGTTTCGCTTCTAGCCGTCATAGGATTGAACCGTTACGTATTTGAGTAGGAAATCACCATTTTCCGCGGCGCCGCGATAAACCTCCGTGGCGCCGGGCGGCAGCGGTTGGTCGGTGTAGGTTTCCACCGAGGACACCCGAACCGCGCGGATCGATGGGTCCTCGACAAATACCTGCAAGGCAGCCAGTTCCGCGCTGCTGGCGCCGCCCATTCGCCAGGATTGCTCGAGCACGCCACCGCGAGGCTGGCCCCCGGTATCCGTCCCTTGGGCGATGTCGTAGTTGCGCCGCGAGGCAAAGAACGTGGGGAAAGCCTGGTTGGCGGCGTCATCGAATACCTGCGCCAGCCGGACCGCTTCGCGCACATCGTCCGGCAACTCCAGGCCGAGAAGCTCGATGTAGCCCCCTTGCGCCACCAGCAGGTCGGAGCCGCCGTAGACCTCTTCTCCGTCGTTGTCGTGGGTCAGGTGCTGCACGCCGCAGTAGCTCAAAACCTTGCCGTTGATGAAGCTTTGGCCGACGCTCTGGGTCTTGACCCCACTGAGATTCTGTTCCAGCACGATTCCCTCGCTGAACAATGCCTGGGCGTCTGGAGCCGCGACGATTTCATCGAATTGCCCGATGCTCCGGATGACTCGCTGGCCACGTCCGGCGCAAGCATGGATTGGCTTGAAGCGAATCGGCCCGGCGTAGAGCAAATGCTCGGCGGCCTGGCGCGCATCCTTGAGCGAAAACACGCTGATGCCGTCGAGCACAACGCCCCGGGTCAGCTTGGCAAACAGCGGTGACCAGCCCTTCGGCGCGACCGCATCCTTATTCAACAGACCATGGGCAATCGCCTTGGTGCAGATGAAATCGTGGTCGACGTAACCGCCCCAAAGATCATCCGGACCCTTGACGCCCAGGCGCAACGCAGCCTCGGGGCCGATCAGGGTTTGCGTAGGCAACAGGTACAGATCCCGCCCGGCGTGGTGCCGGCTGTCATAGCTGCCGCCGAACTCCAGGCCAAGGATATTCGCCAGCCAGCGCGCCAGCGCCCGATTGGTCTCGACTTCATGCAGCGGTGCCTGGGGATTGACCGAATGGGCCACTACACATTTGTCACGATGGATCTGGGTCATGCGTTGTCCTTTCAACTGCGCTGAATAGCCGTAGCTATAAGGATTGCAGAGATCAGGCCAACGGCACGGCGGGGGACGAACGGTCAAGGAAACGGGGGGATAAGCGGAAGATATGGCACCGGGCCTGTTTCATTCTGCACGACTGGAAGCGGATGTCCGGCAATTTGCACGACATCCCGAGCCAGCATTTTCCGTGGCGAGGGAGCTCCGTGTCAGCTTTTGGCAGCACTCGGGTTCACCCCAAACCTCGCCCGGTAATCACTCGGCGCCAACCCGGTGATTTTCTTGAACGTCGCTCGAAAGGCAGAAGGATCCTGATAACCGACGGTCCAGGCAATGTGGTCGATGGTACCGTTGGTGTACTCCAGCATTTCCCGGGCCTTGCCGACCCGCAGGTGCTGGCAGTATTCGGTGGGCTTGAGGCCGGTAGCCGCGCGAAACCTGCGCAGGAACGTGCGCTCCTCCAGCCCGGCCTGTTCGGCCATCGCGCCAACGGAAACATCCACCGCGCCGCTGCGCTGCAACCAATGTTGCACTTTCAGAATCGCTCCATCGCCATGCCCGAGGATCGGCGCGAAATTACTGCCGCACTGGCTCGCGCTATCGCTGTGCTCGATCACCAGAAACTGCGCGGTGCGAGTGGCGATGCCGGGGCCGAGCAAGCGGTCCACGAGCCGCAGCCCGAGCTCCGACCAGGCCATGAGCCCGGCGGTGGTGATCAGGTCGCCGTCGTCGACAATGGGTTTATCGGCGTTGAGCTTGATCTTCGGATAACGTGCCGCAAAGCTCTTGGCCGAGGTCCAGTGGGTCGTGGCACTGCGCCCATCCAGCAAACCGCTTTCGGCCAGCAGGATCGAGCCGACGCAAACCCCGCCCAATACCGTGCCGCTGGCATGTTGCGCCCGGAGCCAATCCATCAGCGTCTGTGTCGCGACAGCTTCATTGAAGCCGGCAATGGACGGTGGGATCAACAAGGCGACCAATGGCGCATGCGGACCGGCATCACTGGCAAACACCCGCAACGGCATTTCTCCGCCCACCGTTTGCCAGTGGCTCACGCGCAGCCGCGGCAGCTGCACACTGGCATGCTCCGCCGCAATGCCATCCGCCACTGCAAACAGATCGGTCAAACCATGCACCGCGGCCATTTGCGCGCCGGGGTAGATCAGCACGCCGAGTTCGACGAATGCCCTTTCCTGCGCCATGTCAGTTTTCCCAGTCTGTTTTTTCAACCCATCGTTGCAAATCCCGGCTGCGCACCAGAGTTCCATCGATCGGCTTTCAAAGCCCAAATGAAAGTGTAATGATAATACCTATCATTAACACCTTCCCGACGAGCCCGTCATGTCAGCAACTTCCAATGGCAATGCTCAACTGCATGAACTCTACCGCGATCATCACGGCTGGCTGCACGCCTGGTTACGTCGAAAGCTGGGCAACCATGACCACGCGGCGGACATTGCGCAAGACACATTCCTGCGCCTGCTGGTTTCCGGACGTATTCCCGGGGTAGTGGAGGGTCGCAGTTACCTGACCCAGATCGCCCGCAACCTGGTGATCGATCAGTGGCGTCGACAGCGAATCGAACGGGCCTACCTGGAAAGTATCGCTCATTTGCCCGAACCCCAGACGCCTTGCCTGGAGACACGAGCAATCATTCTCGAAACGCTTCAGAAAATCGACGCGATGCTCGACCGCATGCCCGGCAATGTGCGGACGGCCTTCCTGCTGTCGCAATTCGAAGGCCTGGGCTATGCGCAAATTGCCGAACGGCTGCAAGTCACCGTCAGCTCCGTACAAAAATACATGACCCGCGCCATCCTGGCCTGCTACCAGACGGTCTACGAAGAATGAATCGCCGCGCCGAGCTTCCGGTTTCCCCGGCCGTCGTCGAACAGGCGAGCGAGTGGCTGATGCTGCATTGGGGCGGCGAGATGACTGACGCTCAACAGCAGGCGTTTGTCCTGTGGCAGCGCGCCGATGCCGAACACGCCAGGGCCTGGCAGCGCTTGCAGGATTTGCAGCAGACCTTGGGTAGCGTCCCGCGCGACTGCGCTCAGGCCGTGCTCAAGGATGCGCCGCAGCGCTCGCGGCGCGACATGCTCAAGTTGCTTTCGCTGATGCTGGTCACTGGCGCAACCGGTTATTCGCTGCACAGCCAGAAACCCTGGCGCGGCGCATTGGCCGATCAACACACGGCGGTCGGCGAAATCCGTCGGCTGACGCTGGAGGACGGCACGCGCCTGGACCTGGATACCGACAGCGCCGTGGACGTGCTTTTTTCTGCCGGTCATCGGCGCATTCGCCTGATCAAGGGGGCCATCCTGCTGGAGACCGGGCACAACCCCGAGTACCTCCAGCGGCCGTTGATCGTGCAGACCGGGGCAGGCGAGATACAGGCGCTGGGCACGCGCTTCTGTGTGACCGAGGCCCAGCAAGGCATCCGGGTCGACCTTTACAACGGAATGCTGGAAGTACGGCCTATCGCCGCAGCGGCCCAAAGGCTGGTGGAAGGCCAGAGCCTCTGGTTCGACCAGGACCGACTCGGTGTCGTCACCGCCACTGACCCAAACGCCAGCGCCTGGAGCGAGGGCCACCTGATCGCCGAGCGCCAGCCGCTGGGTCAGTTTCTGTCGCAACTGAGCCGCTACCGGCCCGGCATCCTGCGCTGCGATCCGGCCGCCGCACCGTTGCTGATCACCGGAGTATTTCCTCTGGCCGACACCGACGCCATCCTGGCGGCGCTGGCCCGCTCGCTGCCCGTGCGTGTCCACCAGACAACGCGTTATTGGGTCACGGTAAAGCGTCTCACGTGATTTTTTCGCCGGGCATTGTCGGTTTTTCCTGTTGCTACGGGATAGCTCTGAAACCCTTCAATTGCTATCGCCAGGGAGTATCGCAGTGCCCGTCCAAGCCCCTCTCCATTTCTTGCGCAACGGTTTGTTCCTCGGTGCCCTGGCTGCAACGCCAATGTTCTGCGCCACAGCCCAGGCTGAGCCCGCCAACATCAATGATGTTCGCCAGTACGATATCGCCGCAGGCCAGCTCGACCAGGCGTTGAACCAATTCGCCAGGACAGCCGGTGTGTTGCTCTCGGTGGACGCGCAACTGACCACCGGCAAGAGCACGCCGGGCCTGCACGGGCAATTCAACATTCCCGGGGCGCTGCAGCGCCTATTGGCGGGCTCGGGCTTGCAGGCCGTCAACAGCGGCAACGCCTGGTCTGTGCAACTCGCACCCGACAGCGCAACCTTGCAGTTGGATGCCACACTGATCGGTGCCCGCAACGTTGGCGAAAACCCCTGGGGCCCCGTCGATGGGATCGTCGCCACGCGCAGCGCCACGGGCAGCAAGACCGACAGCGCCCTGGTGGAGGTGCCGCAAACCATCAACGTGGTCACCGCTGACGAGATCAAGGCCCGAGGCGCCCAGACCGTTACCCAAGCATTGCGCTACACACCAGGTATCACGGGCGGCGGCTTCTCCGACCGGGTGAAGATTTTCGACGAGCCGACATCTCGCGGCATAACGCCCGTCCCGTTGTATCTGGACGGCCTGCACTTGCCCTACGGCGGAGGCAGCACCGGCGGCGCGCTGCAGATCGAACCGTATTCCTTGGAGCGCATTGAAGTGCTCAAAGGGCCGGCCTCGGTGCTGTACGGTCAGAACCAGCCTGGCGGCATCATCAATATGGTCAGCAAGCGGCCAACCCTCGAACCCGTCCATGAGGTGGTGTTGAAGGCGGGCAGCTACGACCAGATGGGTGTCGGCATGGATATCGGCGGGCCCCTGGATGAACAAGGCACGCTGCTGTATCGCTTGACCGGGCTGGTCAACGACAGCAATTCGAGCATTGACTATGCCCAGCAGAAACGTCAGTTCCTCGCGCCGAGCCTGACCTGGCTACCCAACGAAGATACCAGCCTGACCCTGTTTGCCCAGTACCAACGCGACGACGCGGTTCCTGAAGCACAAGGATTGCCCGCCCTGGGGACGGTGTTCAACAACCCCAACGGCAGGATTTCGCGGGACCTTTTCCTGGGCGAGCCCGGCGTGAATGACTACAAGCGCAACCAATATGCCCTGGGCTATGAGCTGAACCATCGCCTGAACGATGTCTGGACCTTGAAGCAGAACGCTCGTTATGCCGTGGTGGACGACCATTACACCGCCCCGCTGCATGGCTATCGCTTCGTCAACAACCCCGTCACCGGCGCCGACGACAAACGCTACATGACCCGCTACGGCGTCGACTGGTCGCAGACCAACAAGGTCTTCGGCGTGGACAATATCGCCCAGGCCGAATTTGACAGCGGCCCCCTGAAACACACGCTGATCACCGGCCTGGACTACTACCGGTTCAACTCGAAGTTCAAAGGGCTGTACGACTACAACCCGCCAATCATAGACATCTTCAACCCGGTCCATGGCCAGCCTCTCAATTTCGGCAATCTGTACCGATGGGACAACACCATCACCCAGACCGGCCTGTACATGCAGGACCAGATCAGGCTCGACCAATGGGTGCTGGTGCTAGGTGGCCGCTACGACTGGACCGAAGTGGACAACAAGGAACCGGTCAGCGGCGCCCACAGCAACGTCCGCGACAGTGCCTTCACCGGGCGCGCCGGCCTGGTATACCTGTTCGACAACGGCCTGGCTCCGTTCATCAGCTATGCCGAATCATTCCAGCCGGTCAGCGGCCGTGATGTGTCCGGCAAACCGTTCGAGGCCACCACCGGCAAACAGTATGAAATAGGACTCAAGTTCCAGCCGCCGGGGCAGCAGAGCTTTGTGCAGTTATCCGCTTATCAACTGGACCAGGAAAACATGCTGACCACCGACCTGGACAACCCGGGCTTCAACGGCCAGACCGGTGCCGTGCGCTCGACGGGTATTGAACTGGAAGGCAAGGCCAGCCTGAACAAGTCACTGGACATCATCGCTTCGGTATCGCGCAACGATATTGAATACACCAAGGACAACGATGGGCGTCAAGGCAACCACCTGGCCGGCAGCTCACCGCTGACTGCCTCCGCCTGGGTCAACTACACGTTCCTGGGCGATACCCCGCTGGCCGGATTCGGTGCCGGGCTTGGTGTCCGTTATGTGCGCAGCAGTCCCGGAACCGAGTACCCAGGCACAGCCACTGCGCCCTCCTTCGACGTGCCGTCCTTTACCGTGTATGACGCTCGCCTGTCCTACGACCTTGGCCAATCGCCACTGGGCCTCAAGGGCGTAAAGGTCGACATGAACATGGAAAACCTCGACGACAAAAAATACGTTGCGCGTTGTACCAGCAATTGGGACTGCTACTACGGCGATGGCCGAACCATGACGACGAGCCTGACGTATAACTGGTGAACCGAGCCTGACAATGCAGCGACATCGCCGCATTGTCAGTTTTCCCCCGCCTATTGTCGTTGCGGCCAATCCTCGAAACCCGGAAAAACGCCAATACTGGCGCCACATTCTGACTTAAACGAGGAAGACCCCATGTCCAAGCAAGCGCTCATCGTCGTGGATATCCAGAACGACTACTTCCCCCAGGGAAAATGGCCTTTGGTCGGTGCAGAGACCGCCGCCGATAATGCCGCCAGGTTGATCGACGCGTTTCGCCAGGCCGGAAACCAGGTGGTGCACATCCGTCACGAATTCACTTCCGACGAAGCGCCATTTTTTACGCCCGGCTCTGAAGGTGCGCAGTTGCATCCCAAGGTACTAAACCGCGCCGATGAACCGGTCGTGCTCAAGCATTTCGTCAACTCGTTTCGTGAAACCGAACTGCAAGCGATCCTCGAACAGCACGGCATCGAACGGTTGGTCGTGGTCGGCAGCATGAGCCACATGTGCATCGACGGCATTACCCGCGCTGCCGCTGACATGGGCTATGAGGTCACGGTGGTGCATGACGCCTGTGCCAGCCGCGACCTGGAATTCAACGGCCTCGTCGTCCCTGCGGCCCATGTCCACGCTGCGTTCATGTCGGCGCTGGGGTTTGCCTATGCGAATGTGGTGAGTACCGAGCAATTCCTGAGCGGCAGCCAGGCGTAGGCGTAGGCAAAAACAGCAAGCGGAAAATGACTAGGCGTGTGTGAGCGGTTACGACGAGAATGGCCAGATATCTTTCCCAAGAGCCAGCCGCATGAAACGCAGACGCCCGCCGCGCCTGGTCGAATCTCCCTTCCCGAGCGCTACCTCAGCGCCACGGCACCCGCCCACGTGGGATTGCTCAAGCGACGTATCGAGGCCAGGATTCCTCGGGACCATGATCTACGTCGTGGCAATCTTGCTGGCCCTGCCTGCCTACTGGCTGGCAGTGTTTACCCTGATGTTGTTCAAGGTCGAAGGGCTGTCGCCGATTCACCAGCAGATCATTATGGAACCGCTGATGATCGCGCTTATGTTCAGCAGTGCGTTCGCCGCCGTCTGTACGATCAACTGGCTCGTCTCCGGGCCCAAGGTGCTGGGCTTCTGCTTTGACGAACGCCAGCAACGCCTCACCTTCACCCAGCGCCGTCCTGCCCGGGAAACCACCGATGAATGCATCCCCTACAGCGACATCCATTACATCAAGCCCTACACCTTGAGCACTTTCGCTAACGTGCATCACTTTGACGTGAGCTACGCAGGGGCCGATGGTAAACCGATAACGCTTCGGTTCGGGGTCGACATAACGGTGGCGGAAATGGCGTTTCATGCCACGTGGCTGAGCCAGTCGATTGGCGAGAGGATGCTGGAGTTGCTGGATCTGGATTTATGATCCTGATTGCGTTGGCTCTTCAAGCCACAACTGGCCGCTGACAAAAAAACAAAAGCCCCAAGGGCAAAGTGCGCTTGGGGCTTATTTTTAAATTACTGGCTGAACAGGCTCAGCCAGTAATCAGAACGGAATATCGTCATCAAAGCTGTCGAAATCCGGCGCTGGTTGCGGTGCGGCCTGTTGCGGAGCCGGGCGCTCGCGCTGTGGCTGTGGCGCCGATTGCGGACGAGGGGCTTGCTGGCGCGGAGCCGACTGCTGGTAGTTGTTGCCGCCCTGCTGCTGGTCGCCTTGCGGACGGCCACCGAGCAACTGCATGGTGCCTTGCATGTCGACCACGATTTCGGTGGTGTAACGCTTGATGCCGTCTTTTTCCCACTCGCGGGTCTGCAGCTTGCCTTCGATGTAGACCTGCGAACCCTTGCGCAGGTATTCGCCGGCAATCTCGGCCACCTTGCCGAACATCGACACGCGGTGCCATTCGGTCTTCTCGACCTTCTGGCCGGTCTGCTTGTCGGTCCATTGTTCGCTGGTCGCCAGGCTCAGGTTGGTCACGGCGTTGCCGTTAGGCAGGTAGCGAACTTCTGGATCCTGGCCGCAAGTACCGACCAATATGACTTTGTTAACCCCACGGGCCATAACGTTCTCCTAGGCTTCGCACGCTGCCGGGGCCGGGTTGTTCACCAGGCGCTCAAGCGTCGCACGATCCAATAATTCGGTGTCCAGTTTGATATAAACGGCCGCCTCGTCGGCGACCACCACTGCATCGGTTACTCCAACGACGGCCCTGAGGCGCTCGGCCAGGCCTGCTTCGCGAATGGCTTCGGGCGACAACGGCAAGCGCAGGCTCGTCACATACGGAGGTTCGCGCATGGTAACAGCAAAAACCAGCCAAAGTGCAGCCAGCGCGGCACATCCCAGGAACACAACCGACAAACCGCCGTGCTGGAACAGCCAGCCGCCGAGGATCCCCCCCAATGCCGAACCGAGGAACTGGCTGGTGGAATAAACCCCCATCGCCGTGCCCTTGCCGCCCGCTGGTGACACCTTGCTGATCAGCGACGGCAGCGATGCTTCCAGCAGGTTGAACGCGGTGAAGAACACCACCGTGCCAATCACCAGGGCGCGCAGGCTGTCGCCGAACTGCCAGAAGAATAGCTCAGTGAGCATGAGCGTCACGACGGCGCCGAGCAAAACTCGTTTCATTTTGCGTCGCTTCTCGCCATAGATAATGAACGGAATCATGGCGAAGAACGAAATGACCAGTGCCGTCAGATAGACCCACCAGTGCTGCTCCTTGGGCAGGCCGGCCTTTTCCACCAGCGCCAGCGGCAAGGCCACGAAGCTGGACATCAACATGGCATGCAGCACGAAGATGCCCAGGTCCAGGCGCAGCAGGTCAGGATGCTTGAGCGTCGGCACCAGCGCCTGGCGGGCCACCCCGGACTCGCGGTGCTGCAAAGGCCCGGTGGAGCGCGGCACGATCAACGCGACGATGAGGATGCCCACCAGCGCCATGGCACCGGTCGCCAGGAACAGACCAGACAAACCAAAGGCACGGGTCAACAACGGTCCTACAACCATGGCGACGGCGAACGACAGACCAATCGTCATGCCGATCATCGCCATGGCTTTCGTGCGATGTTGCTCGCGGGTCAGGTCCGACAGCAACGCCATGACGGCAGCGGAAATGGCACCCGCTCCTTGTAGGATCCGTCCGGCGATCACGCCCCAGATCGAATCGGCATTCGCCGCCAGCACACTGCCGAGGGCGAACACGATGAGCCCCAGGTAGATCACCGGGCGCCGGCCGATCCGGTCGGAGATGATCCCGAAGGGAATCTGAAAAATCGCCTGGGTCAGGCCGTAGGCGCCGATGGCCAACCCGATGAGGGCCGGGGTCGCGCCCGCCAGGTCCATGCCATAGGTCGCCAGTACCGGCAACACCATGAACATGCCCAGCATGCGGAAGGCGAACACCAGGGCCAGACCGCCTGCCGCGCGGGCCTCGCCGCTACTCATGCGTTCGCTGTGGGGATCTTGCATGGAAAAACCTCGTGTGAACCGGCGGGGATTCTACCAGTCCCATCGATTGAGGGGGTATATGGCGACCGTTTGCCGCGCAGTCTTCATGTATGACTTGCAATAGTGTGCATCCATCCAGTATTTGCCCGTATACTCCTACGTTTTCGACGCCCGCCGAGCGAGGCCACTTTGGACAAGATCCTGATTCGTGGGGCCCGTACCCACAACCTGAAGAACATCGACCTGACCCTGCCACGGGACAAGCTGATCGTCATCACCGGCCTGTCCGGATCCGGCAAATCATCCCTGGCCTTCGACACCCTGTATGCCGAAGGTCAGCGCCGCTACGTCGAATCGCTGTCGGCGTACGCCCGGCAGTTCCTGTCGATGATGGAGAAACCCGACGTCGATACCATCGAAGGCCTGTCGCCAGCGATCTCCATCGAACAGAAATCGACGTCCCATAACCCGCGGTCGACGGTCGGCACCATTACCGAGATCTACGACTACCTGCGCTTGCTGTATGCGCGAGTCGGTATCCCCCGCTGCCCCGATCACGACACCCCGTTGGAAGCCCAGACCGTCAGCCAGATGGTCGACCTGGTGCTCGCCCAGCCGGAAGGCAGCAAGCTGATGCTGCTCGCACCGGTGATTCGCGAGCGCAAGGGCGAACACCTGATGGTCTTCGAAGAGCTGCGCGCCCAGGGCTTCGTACGCGCCCGGGTAAACGGCAAGCTGTGCGAGCTCGACGAGCTGCCGAAGCTGGATAAACAGAAAAAGCACTCGATCGACGTGGTGGTAGACCGCTTCAAGGTTCGCGCCGACCTGCAGCAGCGCTTGGCCGAATCCTTCGAGACCGCGCTGAAGCTGGCCGACGGCATCGCCCTGGTGGCGCCAATGGACGACGAACCTGGTGAAGAGATTATCTTCTCGGCACGCTTCGCCTGCCCGATCTGCGGCCACGCCATCAGCGAGCTGGAACCCAAGCTGTTTTCCTTCAACAACCCGGCCGGCGCCTGCCCGACCTGTGACGGACTGGGGGTCAAGCAGTTCTTCGACACCAAGCGCCTGGTCAACGGCGAGCTGACCTTGGCCGAAGGCGCGATTCGTGGCTGGGACAGGCGCAACGTCTATTACTTCCAGATGCTCGGGTCGCTGGCGGCCCATTACAAGTTCAGCCTGGACAAGCCGTTCAACCAGTTGCCTGCGGACCAGCAGAAATTCATCCTGCACGGCAGCGGCACGCAGAACGTCGATTTCAAATACCTGAACGACCGTGGTGATATCGTCAAGCGCTCGCACCCGTTCGAAGGCATCGTGCCCAACCTGGAACGGCGCTATCGCGAGACCGAATCGGCCAGCGTGCGCGAAGAACTTGCCAAGTTCCTCAGCACCCAGCCCTGCCCGGACTGTCGCGGCACCCGTTTGCGCCGGGAGGCGCGGCACGTGTGGGTGGGTGAGAAAACCCTGCCGGCGGTGACAAGCCTGCCGATCGGCGATGCCACTGATTATTTCGGTGGCCTGAAGCTCACCGGCCGTCGTGGCGAAATCGCCGACAAGATCCTCAAGGAAATCCGCGAGCGCTTGCAGTTCCTGGTGAACGTCGGCCTGGACTACCTGACTCTCGACCGCAGCGCGGATACCCTGTCCGGCGGTGAGGCCCAGCGTATCCGTCTGGCCAGCCAGATCGGTGCCGGGCTCGTGGGCGTCATGTACATCCTCGACGAACCGTCCATTGGCTTGCACCAGCGGGACAACGACCGGTTGCTCGGCACGCTGAAACACCTGCGCGATATCGGCAATACGGTGATCGTGGTCGAACACGATGAAGACGCGATTCGCCTCGCCGATTACGTCGTGGATATCGGCCCCGGCGCCGGGGTGCACGGCGGACACATCGTCGCCCAGGGCACCGCCGCCGAAGTCATGGCGCACCCCGACTCACTGACCGGCAAATACCTGTCGGGCCGGGTGAAGATCAAGGTGCCGGCCAAGCGTACCCCACGCAATAAAAAGCTGTCGTTGACCCTCAAGGGCGCACGCGGCAACAACCTGCGCAACGTCGACCTGGAAATCCCGATCGGCCTGCTGACCTGCGTTACCGGTGTTTCCGGCTCCGGCAAATCGACGCTGATCAACAACACGCTGTTTCCCCTCAGTGCCACCGCGCTGAACGGTGCCACCACCCTGGAAGCCGCCGCGCACGACAGCATCAAGGGCCTGGAGCATCTGGATAAAGTTGTCGACATCGACCAGAGCCCGATCGGCCGGACGCCACGTTCCAACCCGGCGACCTATACCGGGTTGTTCACGCCGATCCGCGAACTGTTCGCCGGCGTACCGGAATCACGCTCGCGGGGCTACGGCCCGGGCCGCTTCTCGTTCAACGTCAAGGGCGGGCGCTGCGAAGCCTGCCAGGGCGATGGCCTGATCAAAGTGGAGATGCACTTCCTGCCGGACATCTATGTGCCGTGCGACGTTTGCAAGAGCAAGCGCTACAACCGGGAAACCCTGGAGATCAAGTACAAGGGCAAGAACATCCACGAAACCCTGGAAATGACGATCGAAGAGGCCCGAGCGTTCTTCGACGCAGTACCGGCATTGGCGCGCAAGCTCCAGACATTGATGGATGTGGGGCTTTCGTACATCAAGCTCGGGCAGTCGGCGACGACCTTGTCCGGCGGCGAGGCGCAGCGGGTCAAGCTGTCCCGTGAACTGTCCAAGCGCGATACCGGCAAGACCCTGTATATCCTCGACGAGCCGACCACAGGCCTGCACTTCGCCGATATCCAGCAATTGCTCGATGTATTGCATCGCCTTCGTGATCATGGCAACACCGTGGTGGTCATCGAGCACAACCTGGATGTGATCAAGACCGCTGACTGGCTGGTAGACCTCGGGCCGGAAGGCGGCTCCAAGGGCGGCCAGATCATTGCCGTTGGTACGCCGGAGCAAGTGGCGGAGATGAAGCAGTCTCACACCGGCTATTACCTCAAGCCGTTGCTGGAGCGTGACCGGGACTGAAGCAGCAGGCATGAAAAAGCCCCTGTCATCTCATCGATGGCAGGGGCTTTTTTAATCCCACGATAAATACATCAGAACTGCGATTGCAGGTAATTCTCCAGCCCGATCAACTTGATCAGACCCAGCTGCTTTTCAAGCCAGTAAGTGTGGTCTTCTTCAGTATCGTTGAGCTGCACCCGCAGGATCTCGCGAGTGACGTAGTCGTTGTGCTGTTCGCACAGCTCGATGCCTTTGCACAGCGCCGCGCGGACTTTGTATTCCAGACGCAGGTCGGCGGCGAGCATGTCAGGCACGGTGGTACCGATGTCCAGGTCGTCCGGGCGCATGCGTGGCGTGCCTTCGAGCATCAGGATCCGGCGCATCAGTGCGTCAGCGTGCTGCGCTTCTTCTTCCATCTCATGGTTGATACGTTCGTAGAGCTCGGTAAAACCCCAATCCTCGTACATCCGCGAGTGGATGAAATATTGATCACGGGCCGCCAGTTCGCCTGTCAGCAACGTGTTGAGGTAATCGATTACGTCTGGGTGACCTTGCATCGCCCTACATCTCCACAAGCTTTGAAAGGCCCTAGTTTGAACCAAGCTGACTGCAAGGTCACTCGCCTATCGCAATAAAAGTGAAGAAAATCCGAGAAAAGCAGGGTAAATAACGCAAAAACCGCCCAAATGAGGGCGGTTCTGCTTCTCGTTTAGACTTAGTTAAGCTGTACGCCCAGCGCTTTTGCGATCCCTTCTCCATAAGCAGCGTCTGCCCTGAAGAAATGCTGCAGCTGGCGATCAACTACATCCGCCGAGACCCCCGCCATCGCACCGGCGATATTGCTGATCAACAGCGCTTTCTGCTCATCGTTCATCAAGCGGAACAGCGCACCGGCATGGCTGTAGTAGTCGGTATCTTCGCGATGATCATACCGATCCGCCGCACCGCTGAGGGCCAGTGCCGGCTCCGCATAACGCGGCGCTTGCTTCGGCGCCTCCACGAAGCTGTTTGGCTCATAGTTCGGAGCCGCACCGCCATTGCTGCCGAAGGCCATGGCGCCGTCGCGCTGGTAGGTATTGACCGGGCTGCGCGGCGCGTTCACCGGCAACTGCTGATGGTTGGTGCCTACGCGGTAGCGGTGTGCATCGGCATAGGCAAACACACGCCCCTGCAGCATGCGATCAGGCGAGAGACCCACACCCGGCACCATGTTGCTAGGCCCGAATGCCGCTTGCTCGACTTCGGCGAAGTAGTTCAGCGGGTTGCGGTTGAGCTCCAGCTCGCCGACTTCGATCAGCGGAAACTCTTTCTGCGACCAGGTCTTGGTCACATCGAACGGGTTTTCGTAATGGGCCGCGGCCTGTGCCTCGGTCATGATCTGGATGCAGACGCTCCATTTCGGGAAGTCACCGCGCTCGATCGCGTTGAACAGGTCGCGCTGGGCGTAATCCGGATCGGTACCCGCCAGGCGTGCAGCGTCGGCCGGCGCGAGGTTCTTGATGCCTTGCTTGGTCTTGTAGTGCCATTTCACCCAGTGACGCTCACCCTGGGCATTGATCAGGCTGTAGGTGTGGCTGCCGAAACCGTGCATGTGGCGGTAGCCGTCAGGAATCCCACGGTCAGAGAACAGGATGGTGACCTGGTGCAACGCTTCGGGCGAGTGCGACCAGAAGTCCCACATCATCTGGGCACTTTTGAGGTTGCTTTGTGGCAGGCGCTTCTGGGTGTGAATGAAGTCTGGAAACTTCAGTGGGTCGCGGATGAAAAACACCGGTGTGTTGTTGCCGACGATGTCCCAGTTGCCTTCTTCGGTGTAGAACTTCAAGGCGAAACCGCGTGGATCGCGCTCGGTATCGGCGGAGCCGCGCTCGCCACCCACGGTAGAGAAGCGCAGGAAAGTCGGCGTCTGCTTGCCGACCGACTCGAACAACTTGGCGCTGGTGTATTGAGTGATGTCGCGAGTTACGGTGAAGGTGCCGTAAGCGCCCGAGCCCTTGGCGTGTACGCGACGCTCTGGAATGTTTTCGCGATTGAAATGAGCAAGCTTCTCGATCAGGTGGAAATCGTCGAGTAGCAGCGGGCCACGTGGGCCAGCGGAGCGAGAGTTCTGGTTATCGGCGACAGGAGCGCCACTGGCGGTCGTAAGCGTTTTGGTCTGGCTCATGCTCAAATCTTCCTAGGTCGGTCTTCGGACTGCCGGCTAATCGGCTGGGAGGAGTATTGATCATGTTAGTGACAGTATCCAAATTCATTAAATCATGGGCTTCGATAGTCATTATCTAATAAGGAAGATTGCCAATAGCCAAGCCAGACGAAACGGCCAGGACGCTTTTCCATCACGCACAAAAAACCGGGCACTAGGCCCGGTTCTTCGTTGCAGACTGTCGTCTTACTCGGCGCTTACAGCTTCGCCGGCAGTAGCACGATCAACCAACTCGACGTACGCCATAGGCGCGTTGTCGCCAGCGCGGAAACCGCACTTGAGGATGCGCAGGTAGCCACCCTCACGGGTAGCGTAACGCTTGCCCAGGTCGTTGAAGAGCTTACCAACGATAGCTTTCGAACGGGTACGGTCGAAAGCCAGGCGGCGGTTAGCCAGGCTGTCTGTCTTGGCCAGAGTGATCAGCGGCTCGGCAACGCGGCGCAGTTCTTTGGCTTTCGGCAGTGTAGTTTTGATCAGCTCGTGCTCGAACAGCGACACCGCCATGTTCTGGAACATGGCCTTGCGGTGCGAGCTGGTGCGGCTCAGGTGACGACCACTTTTACGATGACGCATGGTTCATTCCTTACCAAACACAACGTTCGGTGATTACGACGATCAGGCAGTCGCCTTGTCGTCCTTCTTAAGACTTGCAGGCGGCCAGTTGTCGAGGCGCATGCCGAGGGACAGACCGCGGGAGGCCAGAACGTCCTTGATTTCAGTCAAGGATTTCTTGCCAAGGTTCGGAGTCTTCAACAGCTCTACTTCGGTACGCTGAATCAGGTCACCGATGTAGTAGATGTTTTCCGCCTTAAGGCAGTTAGCCGAACGTACAGTCAGTTCCAGATCGTCAACCGGGCGAAGCAGGATCGGATCGATCTCGTCTTCCTGCTCGACAACCACTGGCTCACTGTCACCTTTGAGATCGACGAACGCAGCCAACTGCTGTTGCAGGATGGTTGCAGCACGGCGGATAGCCTCTTCAGGATCCAGGGTACCGTTGGTTTCCAGATCAATAACCAGCTTGTCCAGGTTGGTACGCTGTTCGACACGGGCGTTTTCCACCACGTATGCGATACGGCGAACCGGGCTGAACGAAGAGTCAAGCTGCAAGCGACCGATGCTGCGGCTTTCGTCTTCATCGCTCTGACGCGAGTCTGCCGGTTCATAACCACGACCACGAGCTACGGTGAGCTTCATGTTCAGGGCGCCGTTAGACGCCAGGTTAGCGATTACGTGATCGGGGTTAACGATCTCGACATCATGATCCAGCTGAATATCGGCAGCGGTAACCACCCCCGAACCCTTCTTCGACAAGGTCAGCGTAACTTCGTCACGACCGTGCAGCTTGATAGCCAGACCTTTAAGGTTCAACAGGATTTCAATTACGTCTTCCTGTACACCTTCGATGGCGCTGTACTCGTGGAGCACACCGTCAATCTCGGCCTCGACTACTGCACAGCCGGGCATTGAGGACAACAGGATGCGGCGCAGCGCGTTGCCCAGGGTGTGGCCGAAACCACGCTCGAGAGGCTCGAGTGTGATCTTGGCGCGGGTTGGACTGACAACCTGCACATCAATATGGCGGGGTGTCAGGAACTCATTTACCGAAATCTGCATGGATGCACCTATTTTCTAGCCCTTACTTGGAGTAGAGCTCGACAATCAGGCTTTCGTTGATGTCGGCGGACAGATCACTGCGAGCAGGAACGTTCTTGAAAACGCCCGACTTCTTCTCAGTGTCTACTTCTACCCATTCTACGCGGCCACGTTGGGCACACAGATCGAGAGCTTGGACAATGCGAAGTTGGTTTTTTGCTTTCTCGCGAACAGCAACCACGTCACCAGCACGAACCTGGTAGGACGGAACGTTCACGGTCTGGCCGTTAACGCTGATCGACTTGTGCGATACCAGCTGACGGGATTCGGCACGAGTAGAACCGAAACCCATACGGTATACAACGTTGTCCAGACGGCATTCGAGCAGCTGCAACAGGTTTTCGCCGGTTGCGCCTTTCTTGCCAGCAGCTTCTTTGTAGTAGCCGCTGAATTGACGCTCGAGAACGCCGTAGATACGACGGACCTTCTGCTTTTCACGCAGTTGGGTGCCGTAATCGGACTGGCGACCGCGGCGTTGGCCGTGGATACCAGGTGCTGCTTCAATGTTGCACTTCGATTCGATCGCGCGCACGCCGCTCTTCAGGAAGAGATCGGTGCCTTCGCGACGAGCGAGTTTGCATTTTGGACCAATGTAACGAGCCATTCTTTACAATCTCCTGGATTACACGCGGCGCTTCTTCGGCGGACGGCACCCGTTGTGCGGGATTGGCGTCACGTCGGTGATGCTGGCGATCTTGTAGCCACAGCCGTTCAAAGCGCGGACTGCGGATTCACGACCTGGACCTGGACCTTTGACGTTGACGTCGAGGTTTTTCAGGCCGTATTCCAGCGCAGCTTGACCAGCACGCTCAGCAGCTACTTGAGCAGCGAACGGGGTGGACTTGCGGGAACCGCGGAAACCCGAACCACCGGAGGTAGCCCAGGAAAGAGCGTTACCTTGACGGTCGGTAATGGTCACGATGGTGTTGTTAAAAGATGCATGGATGTGGGCGATGCCATCAACCACTGTCTTTTTAACTTTTTTACGAGGACGAGCAGCAGGTTTTGCCATGATTAAATTCCTGTCGATTCGCTGGGGCGATTACTTGCGGATCGGCTTACGCGGACCTTTACGGGTACGCGCGTTGGTCTTGGTACGCTGACCGCGTACTGGCAGACCACGACGATGACGCAGACCGCGATAGCAACCGAGGTCCATCAAGCGCTTGATTTTCATGTTGATTTCGCGACGCAGGTCACCTTCAGTGGTGAACTTCGCCACTTCGCCACGCAGCTGTTCAATTTGCTCGTCGCTCAGATCCTTGATCTTTGCCGCTGGGTTGACCCCAGTCTCTGCACAAATTTTCTGTGCAGTAGTGCGACCAACACCATAGATGTAGGTCAGCGAGATAACAGTATGCTTGTTATCTGGAATGTTGACGCCTGCAATACGGGCCATTCAGTGGGACTCCAATTGACAGCTACCTACGCCCCGGAAGCCAAGAAATAGGGCGCGAGATAATATCGCTGTAATAACAAATAATCAACCCGGCAGCGCACTAGCTGCCGGGCTTAAAGCACAATCACACTCAGCCTTGGCGCTGTTTGTGACGCGGTTCCGCGCTGCAAATTACCCGAACAACACCTTCGCGGCGAATAATCTTGCAGTTACGGCACAGCTTTTTCACCGATGCACGAACTTTCATCACCAACTCCTCGAACCTTATGGACGCTACTCAGCGCAACATGCCGCTGCCGTAGCCCTTCAGGTTGGCTTTCTTCATCAGGGATTCGTACTGGTGCGAAACGAGGTGCGATTGTACTTGGGACATGAAGTCCATCACAACCACGACCACGATCAGCAACGAGGTCCCGCCAAGGTAGAACGGAACGTTTGCCGCAACCACCAGGAACTGGGGAAGCAAGCACACGGCCGTCATGTAAAGAGCACCGAACAAGGTCAAACGCGTCAGAACGCCATCAATGTAGCGCGCCGACTGCTCGCCTGGACGGATACCCGGAATAAAGGCACCGGACTTCTTCAGGTTTTCCGCTACGTCTTTCGGATTGAACATCAACGCCGTATAGAAGAAGCAGAAGAAAATAATCCCTGCACTAAACAGCAGAATATTCAACGGCTGACCAGGAGCGATCGACTGCGAGATGTCCTGCAACCAGCCCATACCTTCAGACTGGCCGAACCAGGCACCCAACGAAGCCGGGAACAGCAAGATGCTGCTCGCGAAAATGGCCGGGATAACGCCGGCCATGTTCACCTTCAACGGCAAGTGGCTGGTCTGCGCAGCAAATACCTTGCGGCCCTGCTGACGCTTGGCGTAGTGAACAGCGATACGACGCTGGCCACGCTCAATGAACACCACGAAACCGATAATCGCTACTGCCAGCAAACCGATGGCAACCAGGGCGAAGATGTTGATATCACCCTGACGCGCAGACTCGAAAGACTGCCCGATCGCTCTCGGAAGACCGGCGACGATACCTGCGAAGATCAACATCGAGATACCGTTGCCAACACCACGCTCAGTAATCTGCTCACCCAGCCACATCATGAACATCGCACCCGCCACAAAAGTGGTTACCGCGACGAAATGGAAGCCAAAGTCACCAGTGAACGCTACGCCCTGCCCCGCTAGACCGATGGACATGCCAACAGCCTGGACGAGAGCGAGGACGACAGTGAGGTAGCGGGTGTACTGGCTGATCTTGCGACGGCCAGCTTCACCTTCCTTCTTCAACTGCTCCAGCTGCGGGCTGACAGCGGACATCAGCTGCATGATGATCGATGCCGAAATGTACGGCATGATCCCCAGTGCAAAGATGCTCATCCGCTCCAGCGCACCGCCGGAAAACATGTTGAACAAGCTAAGAATGGTCCCCTCATTCTGTCGAAACAGGTCCGCGAGTCGGTCCGGGTTGATACCTGGAACCGGGATGTGTGCGCCTATTCGGTAGACGATAATCGCCAGGAACAGAAAACGCAGACGAGCCCAGAGTTCAGACATACCGCCTTTGCCGAGCGCAGAGAGAGCACCTTGCTTAGCCATTTATTCCTCGAACTTGCCGCCAGCTGCTTCGATAGCCGCACGCGCACCTTTGGTGGCGCCGATTCCCTTTCCGATGGTGACAGCACGAGCAACTTCGCCCGACAGCATGATTTTCACACGCTGTACGTTCTGGTTGATCACGTTGGCATCCTTCAGGGACTGCACGGTGACGATGTCGCCATCCACTTTGGCCAGCTCGGACAGACGCACTTCTGCGCGGTCCATGGCTTTCAGGGAAACGAAACCGAACTTCGGCAGGCGACGATGCAGCGGCTGTTGACCGCCTTCAAAGCCTGGAGCAATGGTGCCACCGGAGCGGGAGGTCTGACCCTTGTGGCCACGGCCACCGGTCTTGCCCAAACCACTACCGATACCACGGCCCGGACGATGCTTTTCGCGACGGGAACCCGGCGCTGGACTCAGATCATTGAGTTTCATCGATTAACCCTCGACACGCAGCATGTAGTAAGCCTTGTTGATCATCCCGCGATTCTCGGGAGTATCCTGGACTTCTACAGTGTGACCGATGCGACGCAGACCCAGACCCTTAACGCACAGTTTGTGGTTAGGGATGCGGCCGGTCATGCTTTTGATCAGCGTAACTTTTACGGTAGCCATGATCAGAAGATCTCCTTGACGCTTTTGCCACGCTTGGCGGCAATGGATTCAGGAGACTGCATTGCTTTCAAACCCTTGAAAGTGGCGTGAACCACGTTTACCGGGTTAGTCGAGCCGTAGCACTTGGCCAGAACGTTCTGAACGCCAGCAACTTCGAGGACAGCACGCATAGCGCCGCCAGCGATGATACCGGTACCTTCAGAAGCAGGCTGCATGTACACCTTCGAAGCGCCATGGGCAGACTTCATTGCGTACTGCAGGGTGGTGCCGTTCAGATCAACCTGGATCATGTTGCGGCGAGCAGCTTCCATTGCCTTCTGGATCGCAGCAGGCACTTCACGCGACTTGCCACGGCCGAAGCCAACACGCCCTTTACCATCACCTACCACGGTCAACGCGGTGAAAGTGAAGATACGGCCGCCTTTAACGGTTTTGGCTACGCGGTTAACTTGAACCAGCTTCTCGATGTAGCCTTCGTCGCGCTTTTGGTCGTTATTTGACATAACTTAGAACTCCAGCCCAGCTTCACGAGCAGCATCAGCCAGCGCCTTGACGCGGCCGTGGTACTTGAAGCCAGAGCGGTCGAAAGCCACCTGCGAGACGCCAGCGGCTTTAGCACGCGTAGCGACCAGCTGGCCAACCTTAGTGGCCGCGTCGATGTTGCCAGTGGCGCCATCACGCAGTTCTTTATCCAAAGTCGAGGCACTTGCCAGGACTTTGTTGCCGTCGGCCGAAATGACCTGGGCGTAGATGTGCTGCGACGAGCGGAACACGCAGAGACGCACGACTTCGAGTTCGTGCATTTTCAGGCGTGCTTTGCGAGCGCGACGCAGTCGAGTAACTTTTTTGTCGGTCATTTGCTATGCCCTACTTCTTCTTGGCTTCTTTACGACGGACGACTTCGTCCGCGTAGCGCACACCTTTGCCTTTGTACGGCTCTGGTGGACGGAAGTCGCGGATCTCGGCGGCCACTTGACCTACCAGCTGCTTGTCGATGCCCTTGATCAGGATATCGGTCTGGCTAGGAGTCTCAGCGGTGATGCCTTCCGGCAGTTCATAATCCACTGGGTGCGAGAAGCCAAGAGCCAGGTTCAGCACTGTGCCTTTTGCTTGCGCTTTGTAACCAACACCGACCAGCTGGAGCTTGCGCTCGAAGCCTTGGCTTACGCCTTGGACCATGTTGTTTACCAACGCACGAGTGGTACCAGCCATTGCGCGAGTCTGTTGATCGCCATTGCGAGCAGCGAAACGCAGCTCACCAGCTTCTTCAACGATCTCAACGGACGAATGGATGTTCAGTTGCAGAGTGCCCTTGGCACCCTTCACCGAAAGCTGTTGGCCTGCGAATTTGACTTCGACACCGGCTGGCAGCTTAACGGGGTTCTTAGCGACGCGTGACATGCTTATCCCCCCTTAGAACACAGTGCAAAGAACTTCGCCGCCGACACCGGCAGCGCGCGCAGCACGATCCGTCATCACACCTTTGTTGGTGGAGACGATAGACACACCGAGACCGCCACGAACTTTTGGCAGATCATCGACGGACTTGTACTGACGCAGGCCTGGACGGCTAACGCGCTTCACTTCCTCGATGACCGGACGGCCTTCGAAGTACTTAAGCTCGATGGACAGCAGAGGCTTGATTTCGCTGCTGATCTGATAACCCGCAATGTAACCTTCGTCCTTCAGGACTTTGGCAACAGCTACCTTCAACGTAGAAGATGGCATGCTTACGACGGACTTTTCAGCCATCTGGGCATTACGGATACGAGTTAGCATGTCCGCTAACGGGTCCTGCATACTCATGGGCTAGACGCTCCTAATACACAAAAAATTAGCCTTTCGGCTAGTACGTGTCGCCGAGCGCATCCGCGCAATAAAAACACGGGCTCAGGCGAGCCGGGTATTCTAGACACACCCCAGAAATGAATCAAGCCCCAAAAGGGGCTTGATTCAAGTTCAAGGTCACCGACGGTCAGGATCTTGCGATACCGACCGCCGCGACTTTGACAGTGCTTACCAGCTGGCTTTAACCAGACCTGGAACGTCACCACGCATTGCGGCTTGACGCAGCATGTTACGGCCGAGGCCGAACTTGCGGTACACGCCGTGCGGACGACCAGTCAGGCGGCAGCGGTTACGCATGCGCGAAGCGCTGGCGTCACGTGGCTGCTTCTGCAGTGCTACGGTAGCTTCCCAACGCGCTTCTGGACTTGCGTTCAGATCAACGATGATAGCTTTCAGCGCTGCACGCTTGGTGGCGTACTTGGCAACGGTGAGCTGACGCTTCAGCTCACGGTTCTTCATGCTCTTCTTGGCCATTGTCCTACTCCAATCAGTTGCGGAACGGGAATTTGAAAGCACGCAGCAATGCGCGACCTTCTTCATCCGTCCGAGCAGTGGTGGTCAGGGTAATGTCCAGACCGCGGAGAGCGTCGATCTTGTCGTAATCGATTTCCGGGAAGATGATCTGCTCTTTCACGCCCATGCTGTAGTTGCCACGACCATCGAAGGACTTGGCATTCAGGCCGCGGAAGTCGCGAACCCGAGGCAGGGAGATCGACAGCAGACGATCCAGGAACTCGTACATACGCTCACGGCGCAGGGTCACTTTGACGCCGATCGGCCAACCCTCACGGACTTTGAAGCCAGCGATGGATTTCCGAGCGTAAGTCACAACGACTTTCTGACCGGTAATCTTTTCCAGGTCAGCTACAGCGTGCTCGATGACTTTTTTGTCGCCGATCGCTTCGCCCAGACCCATGTTCAGGGTGATTTTGGTAACGCGCGGAACTTCCATCACGTTCGAAAGCTTAAGTTCTTCCTTAAGTTTCGGTGCGATTTCCTTCCGGTAAATCTCTTTTAGTCGTGCCATGGTCTTCTACCTAGCAGTGTTCAAGCATCAACCGCTTTTTGGGTCGACTTGAAGACACGAATTTTCTTACCGTCTTCTACTTTGAAACCAACGCGGTCAGCCTTGTTGGTTTCGCCGTTGAAAATGGCGACGTTGGAAGCGTGCAGTGGCGCTTCTTTCTCGACGATACCGCCCTGTACGCCCGACATCGGGTTAGGCTTGGTATGACGCTTGACCAGGTTCAGACCACCAACAACCAGACGGTTGTCAGCAAGAACCTTCAGCACCTTACCGCGCTTACCCTTGTCTTTGCCGGCGATCACGATGATCTCGTCGTCACGACGAATCTTTTGCATGTCGGATCTCCTTACAGCACTTCTGGGGCGAGCGAGACGATCTTCATGAACTTCTCAGTACGAAGTTCACGGGTCACTGGCCCAAAGATACGGGTGCCGATTGGCTCTTGCTTGTTGTTCAACAGAACAGCAGCGTTGCCATCAAAGCGGATGATGGAGCCGTCAGCACGACGAACACCGTGGCGAGTGCGGACTACAACAGCAGTCATCACTTGGCCTTTCTTCACCTTACCGCGAGGAATTGCTTCCTTGACGGTAACTTTGATGATGTCACCGATACCAGCGTAACGACGATGGGAGCCACCCAGCACCTTGATGCACATAACACGGCGAGCGCCGCTGTTATCGGCCACATCGAGCATGGATTGAGTCTGAATCATATAATTTCTCCGACCCCTAGCCCTTAGACTTCCACAGCGCGTTCGAGAACATCAACCAGCGCCCAAGATTTGGTCTTGGCCATCGGACGAGTTTCACGAATAGTGACCTTGTCGCCGATGTGGCACTGATTGGTTTCGTCGTGCGCGTGCAGCTTAGTCGAACGCTTAACGTATTTACCGTAGATCGGGTGCTTAACGCGACGCTCGATCAGAACGGTGATGGTTTTGTCCATCTTGTCGCTGACAACACGGCCAGTCAGCGTACGGACAGTTTTTTCGGCTTCAGCCATGATTACTTACCTGCCTGCTGGTTGAGCACAGTTTTCACGCGAGCGATGTCACGCTTAACTTGCGAGAGCAGATGAGACTGCCCCAACTGGCCAGTTGCCTTCTGCATACGCAGATTGAACTGGTCGCGCAGCAGGCCGAGCAGTTGCTCGTTCAGCTGCTGTGCTGATTTTTCACGAAGTTCATTCGCTTTCATCACATCACCGTCCGTTTAACAAAGGAGGTGGCGAGCGGCAGCTTTGCAGCAGCCAGGGCGAAAGCCTCACGCGCCAGCTCTTCAGAAACACCCTCGATTTCATACAGGACTTTGCCTGGCTGAATCTGGGCAACCCAGTACTCCACGTTACCCTTACCTTTACCCATCCGAACTTCGAGAGGCTTCTTGGTGACAGGCTTGTCCGGGAATACACGGATCCAGATCTTGCCGCCACGTTTTACGTGACGGGTCAGAGCACGACGCGCTGACTCGATCTGACGAGCGGTGAGACGACCACGAGCAACAGACTTCAGCGCGAACTCGCCGAAGCTGACTTTGCTACCGCGCAATGCCAGGCCACGGTTGTGACCGGTCATCTGCTTGCGGAACTTCGTACGCTTTGGTTGCAACATTTGGCGTACCCCTTACTTAGCAGCTTTTTTACGAGGCGCTGGTGCTTGTGGTTTCAGTTCTTCTTGGCGACCACCAATTACTTCGCCTTTGAAGATCCAAACCTTTACACCGATCACACCGTAAGTGGTGTGAGCTTCGTAGTTGGCATAGTCGATGTCGGCACGCAGGGTGTGCAGTGGCACACGACCTTCGCGATACCATTCAGTACGTGCGATTTCAGCACCGCCGAGACGACCGCTCACTTGGATTTTGATGCCTTTGGCACCAATGCGCATTGCGTTCTGTACAGCGCGCTTCATAGCGCGACGGAACATTACGCGACGCTCCAGCTGCTGAGCTACGCTCTGCGCAACCAGCATACCGTCGAGCTCCGGCTTGCGGATCTCTTCGATATTGATGTGCACAGGCACACCCATTTGCTTGGTCAGGTCCTGACGCAGTTTCTCAACATCTTCACCTTTCTTCCCGATAACGATACCTGGACGAGCGGTGTGGATGGTGATACGTGCAGTCTGAGCCGGACGATGGATATCGATACGGCTGACGGACGCGCTTTTTAGTTTGTCTTGGAGATACTCACGCACCTTCAGATCAGCGAACAAGTAGTCCGCATAAGTCCGACCGTCTGCGTACCAGACGGAGGTGTGCTCCTTGACGATTCCCAGGCGAATGCCAATGGGATGTACTTTCTGACCCATCTCTTCGACTCCGTTACTTGTCAGCAACCTTGACAGTGATATGGCAAGACCGCTTGACGATGCGATCAGCACGGCCTTTGGCACGTGGCATGATGCGCTTCAGCGAACGCCCTTCGTTGACGAAAACGGTGCTGACCTTCAGGTCATCAACGTCTGCGCCTTCGTTATGCTCGGCGTTGGCTACGGCCGACTCCAGCACTTTTTTCATGATCTCGGCGGCTTTCTTACTGCTGAAAGCCAACAGGTTGAGCGCTTCGCCCACCTTCTTCCCGCGGATCTGGTCGGCGACCAAGCGGGCTTTCTGGGCGGAGATTCGAGCGCCCGACAACTTAGCGGCTACTTCCATTTCCTTACCCCTTAACGCTTGGCTTTCTTGTCAGCCACGTGCCCACGATATGTGCGGGTACCGGCGAACTCGCCCAGTTTGTGGCCGACCATGTCTTCGTTCACGAGAACTGGGACGTGCTGGCGACCGTTGTGTACAGCGATGGTCAGACCGACCATCTGTGGCAGGATCATCGAACGACGCGACCAGGTCTTAACTGGTTTGCGATCGTTCTTTTCCGCCGCCACTTCGATCTTCTTCAGTAGGTGAAGATCAATAAAAGGACCTTTTTTCAGAGAACGTGGCACTGTCGTATCCCTCTATTTACTTGCGACGACGGACGATCATTTTGTCGGTACGCTTATTACCACGAGTCTTCGCGCCCTTAGTCGGGAAGCCCCATGGCGATACCGGATGACGACCACCAGAGGTACGACCTTCACCACCACCATGTGGGTGGTCAACCGGGTTCATGGCAACACCACGAACGGTTGGGCGAACGCCACGCCAGCGCTTGGCACCAGCTTTACCCAACGAACGCAGGCTGTGCTCGGAGTTCGAGACTTCGCCCAGGGTCGCACGGCATTCAGCCAGGACTTTACGCATCTCACCAGAACGCAGACGCAGGGTCACGTAGACACCTTCACGAGCGATCAGCTGAGCCGAAGCACCAGCGGAACGAGCGATTTGCGCGCCTTTACCTGGCTTCAATTCGATGCCGTGTACGGTGCTACCAACCGGAATGTTGCGCAGTTGCAGAGCGTTGCCCGGCTTGATCGGTGCCAGGGCACCTGCGATCAGCTGGTCGCCAGCGCTCACGCCTTTAGGGGCGATGATGTAGCGACGCTCGCCATCTGCGTACAGCAGCAGAGCGATGTGAGCAGTACGGTTTGGATCGTATTCGATACGCTCGACGGTGGCAGCGATGCCATCCTTGTCGTTGCGACGGAAGTCGACCAGACGATAATGCTGCTTATGACCACCACCAATGTGACGAGTGGTAATACGGCCATTGTTGTTACGACCACCAGACTTCGATTTTTTCTCGAGCAGCGGTGCGTGAGGAGCGCCTTTATGCAGCTCCTGGTTGACCACCTTGACCACAAAACGGCGGCCAGGGGAAGTCGGTTTGCATTTAACGATTGCCATGATGCACCCCTTCCTTACTCAGCACTGCTGCTGAAATCGAGATCTTGGCCTGGCTGAAGGGAGATAACTGCCTTCTTCCAGTCATTACGCTTGCCCAGACCGCGAGCAGTGCGCTTGCTCTTACCCAGAACGTTCAGGGTAGTAACGCGCTCTACTTTCACGCTGAACAGGCTTTCGACGGCCTTCTTGATTTCCAGCTTGGTTGCATCGGTTGCAACCTTGAAAACGAACTGGCCTTTCTTGTCTGCCAGAACCGTAGCCTTCTCGGAAACGTGCGGGCCAAGCAGAACTTTAAATACGCGTTCCTGGTTCATCCCAGCAGCTCCTCGAATTTCTTCACGGCCGACACGGTGATCAACACCTTGTCGTATGCGATCAGACTGACCGGATCGGAACCCTGCACGTCACGGACATCGACGTGTGGCAGGTTGCGAGCAGCCAGGTACAGGTTCTGATCAACAGCGTCAGACACGATCAGGACGTCAGTCAGGCCCATGCCATTCAGCTTGTTCAGCAGATCTTTGGTTTTCGGTGCTTCAACAGCGAAGTCCTGAACCACGACCAGACGATCAGTACGCACCAGCTCAGCAAGGATGGAACGCATTGCTGCGCGATACATCTTCTTGTTCAGCTTCTGGGAATGATCCTGAGGACGAGCTGCGAAAGTGGTACCGCCGCCACGCCAGATTGGGCTACGGATAGTACCGGCACGAGCACGGCCAGTACCTTTCTGACGCCATGGGCGCTTACCGCCACCAGAAACGTCGGAACGGGTCTTTTGCTGCTTGCTACCTTGACGGCCGCCGGCCATGTAGGCCACGACTGCTTGGTGAACCAGCGTCTCGTTGAATTCGCCGCCAAATGTCAGTTCGGAAACTTCGATCGCTTGAGCGTCATTTACATTTAATTGCATGTCAGCTTCCCCTTAACCGCGAGCCTTGGCTGCTGGACGTACAACCAAGTTGCCGCCAGTAGCGCCAGGAACAGCGCCCTTGACCAACAACAGATTGCGTTCAGCGTCCACGCGCACTACTTCGAGGGACTGCACGGTCACGCGCTCGGCGCCCATATGACCGGACATTTTTTTGCCCTTGAATACACGACCAGGAGTCTGGCACTGGCCGATAGAGCCTGGAACGCGGTGGGATACGGAGTTACCGTGGGTGTTATCTTGCCCGCGGAAGTTCCAACGCTTGATCGTACCCTGAAAGCCTTTACCCTTGGACTGACCGGTTACATCAACCAGTTGACCAGCAGCGAAGATTTCAGCGTTGATCAGATCGCCGGCCTGGTACTCGCCTTCTTCAAGGCGGAATTCCATTACGGTACGACCAGCGGCAACGTTCGCCTTGGCGAAGTGGCCAGCTTGAGCAGCTGTTACACGCGAAGCACGACGCTCGCCGACAGTGACTTGCACTGCACGATAGCCATCGGTCTCTTCAGTTTTGAACTGGGTGACGCGATTCGGCTCGATCTCAATGACCGTGACCGGAATGGAGACACCTTCTTCGGTGAAAATACGGGTCATACCGCATTTACGACCGACTACACCAATAGTCATGTTGTAAACCTCATGAGTGTACGGGGCTTTCACCCGCTATGGCCGCCCATTTCAGAGCGTTACACGACTAAGACCGAGTCTTAGCCGAGGCTGATCTGCACTTCCACACCGGCCGCAAGATCGAGCTTCATAAGAGCATCAACGGTTTTATCCGTTGGCTGGACGATGTCCAGAACGCGCTTATGAGTACGGATCTCGTACTGGTCACGCGCGTCTTTGTTGACGTGCGGGGAGACCAGAACGGTGAACCGCTCTTTACGGGTAGGCAGTGGAATTGGACCACGCACTTGAGCACCAGTACGTTTCGCGGTTTCCACGATTTCCTGGGTGGATTGGTCGATCAGGCGATGGTCAAAAGCCTTCAACCTGATACGGATTTGCTGATTTTGCATTGGATTTCAGACTCCGGCTGCTATTCCCACCGGGCGCAATACGCCCGTTAAAAGGAGGCGCAATTCTATAGACGCCCCCGATAGGTGTCAACCCAATAAAAAAGCCCCCGCTAAGCGGGGGCTTTTCAACTCACCGAGTCAACTCTACAAGAGAGTCTTACTCGATGATTTTGGCTACGACGCCAGCGCCGACGGTACGACCGCCTTCACGGATAGCGAAACGCAGACCGTCTTCCATTGCGATGGTCTTGATCAGGGTGACAACCATTTTGATGTTGTCGCCTGGCATTACCATTTCAACGCCTTCCGGCAGCTCGCAGTTACCGGTCACGTCAGTGGTCCGGAAGTAGAACTGTGGACGGTAGCCTTTGAAGAACGGAGTGTGACGACCGCCTTCTTCTTTGCTCAGAACGTACACTTCAGCTTCGAACTTGGTGTGCGGCTTGACCGAACCCGGCTTGACCAGAACCTGGCCACGCTCAACGTCGTCACGCTTGGTACCACGCAGCAGAACGCCGCAGTTCTCGCCAGCACGACCTTCGTCGAGCAACTTACGGAACATTTCAACACCGGTGCAGGTGGTGACGGTGGTGTCACGCAGACCTACGATTTCCAGCGGATCCTGAACCTTGACGATACCGCGCTCGATACGACCAGTCACAACAGTACCGCGACCGGAGATCGAGAATACGTCTTCGATAGGCATCAGGAACGGCTTGTCGATAACACGAACTGGCTCTGGGATGTAGCTGTCCAGAGTTTCTACCAGACGCTTCACAGCGGTGGTACCCATTTCGTTGTCGTCCTGGCCGTTCAGAGCCATCAGAGCCGAACCGATGATGATTGGGGTGTCATCACCTGGGAAGTCGTAAGTGCTCAGCAGATCGCGCACTTCCATCTCAACCAGTTCCAGCAGCTCAGCGTCGTCAACCATGTCAGCCTTGTTCAGGAAGACTACGATGTACGGAACGCCTACCTGACGGGACAGCAGGATGTGCTCACGGGTTTGTGGCATCGGACCATCGGCGGCCGAGCAAACCAGGATCGCGCCGTCCATCTGGGCAGCACCGGTGATCATGTTCTTCACATAGTCAGCGTGACCTGGGCAGTCAACGTGAGCGTAGTGACGAATCGAAGAGTTGTACTCAACGTGCGCAGTGTTGATGGTGATACCACGAGCCTTTTCTTCCGGAGCGCTGTCGATTTTGTCGAAAGCAACAACGGCCGAACCGAAAACTTCGGAGCAGACGCGAGTCAGAGCAGCGGTCAGAGTGGTTTTACCGTGGTCAACGTGACCAATGGTGCCAACGTTGACGTGCGGTAGGGAACGATCAAATTTTTCTTTAGCCACGACAATTAACTCCTTGCCTAAAGGGCTGAATCAGCCTTGCTTTTTAGTAACAGTCTCGACGATATGCGACGGAGCTGTATTGTATTTTTTGAATTCCATAGAGTAGCTTGCGCGACCCTGAGACATGGAACGAACGTCGGTCGCGTAACCGAACATTTCACCCAACGGAACCTCGGCGCGGATAACCTTGCCGGAAACCGTATCTTCCATACCCAGAATCATGCCACGACGACGGTTAAGGTCGCCCATGACATCACCCATGTAGTCTTCAGGCGTAACGACTTCTACCGCCATGATCGGCTCGAGCAACTCACCACCGCCCTTCTGGGCCAGTTGCTTGGTTGCCATGGAAGCAGCCACCTTGAACGCCATCTCGTTGGAGTCGACGTCGTGGTAAGAACCATCAAACACTGTTGCCTTCAGGCCGATCAGCGGATAGCCGGCAACAACGCCGTTCTTCATCTGCTCTTCGATACCCTTTTGGATCGCCGGGATGTATTCCTTAGGAACCACACCACCTACGACTTCGTTCACGAATTGCAGACCTTCCTGACCTTCGTCAGCCGGTGCAAAACGGATCCAGCAGTGACCGAACTGGCCACGACCGCCGGATTGGCGAACGAACTTGCCTTCGATTTCACAGTTCTTCGTGATGCGCTCACGATAGGAAACCTGAGGCTTACCGATGTTGGCTTCGACGTTGAACTCACGGCGCATCCGGTCAACCAGGATGTCCAGGTGCAGCTCGCCCATGCCGGAGATGATCGTCTGACCAGTCTCTTCATCAGTCTTGACGCGGAAAGACGGGTCTTCCTGAGCAAGCTTGCCCAGAGCGATACCCATTTTTTCCTGGTCATCCTTGGTCTTGGGCTCAACGGCAACCGAAATAACCGGCTCCGGGAAGTCCATGCGAACCAGGATGATTGGCTTGTCAGCGTTGCACAAGGTTTCGCCAGTGGTGACGTCCTTCATGCCGATCAAGGCCGCGATGTCACCAGCGCGCACTTCCTTGATTTCTTCACGGGCGTTTGCGTGCATCTGCACCATACGACCCACACGCTCTTTCTTGCCTTTTACCGAGTTGATCACGCCGTCGCCGGAGGCCAACACGCCCGAGTAAACCCGGACAAAGGTCAAGGTACCCACGAATGGGTCGGTAGCGATCTTGAATGCCAAAGCCGCGAACGGCTCGTCGTCACTTGCGTGACGCTCCATTTCTTCTTCCTCGTTATCCGGGTTGGAACCCTTGATAGCAGGAATGTCGGTTGGAGCAGGCAGGAAGTCGATAACGGCGTCGAGAACCAGGGGAACACCCTTGTTCTTGAAGGAAGAACCGCAAACAGCCAGAACGATCTCACCAGCGATAGTACGCTGACGCAGAGCGGCCTTGATTTCCTCGTTGGAGAGCTCTTCGCCCTCGAGGTACTTGTTCATCAGCTCTTCATTGGCTTCGGCCGCAGCCTCAACCATGTTGCTACGCCATTGCTCGGCTTCTTCCAACAGCTCGGCAGGAATTTCCTTACGAACAGGGACCATGCCCTTGTCGGAATCATTCCAGTACACGGCCTGCATGTTGATCAGATCGATCTGGCCCTGGAAGTTGTCTTCCGAACCAATAGCGAGCTGGATAGGCACCGGAGTGTGACCCAGACGCTGCTTGATCTGACCGATCACGCGCAGGAAGTTGGCACCAGCACGGTCCATCTTGTTTACGTAAACAAGACGAGGAACGCCGTATTTGTTGGCCTGACGCCATACGGTTTCCGACTGAGGCTCAACACCCGAAGTACCGCAGAACACAACGACCGCGCCGTCGAGTACGCGCAGGGAGCGTTCAACTTCAATGGTGAAGTCTACGTGGCCCGGGGTATCGATTACGTTGAAGCGATGCTCGTGTGGGTACTGCTTCTCGGAACCTTTCCAGAAGGCGGTGATAGCAGCAGAAGTAATGGTAATACCACGCTCCTGCTCCTGCACCATCCAGTCTGTGGTCGCGGCGCCGTCATGCACCTCGCCCATTTTGTGACTTTTGCCGGTGTAAAAAAGGACGCGCTCGGTGGTGGTGGTCTTACCAGCATCCACGTGAGCAACGATACCGATGTTACGGTAGCGATTAATCGGTGTAGTACGAGCCATAAAGCCCTCGCAAATTGAGTGACGCTAAAATTAGAAGCGGTAGTGCGAGAAAGCCTTGTTGGCTTCAGCCATACGGTGCACGTCTTCACGCTTCTTAACTGCAGCACCTTTACCTTCAGCAGCGTCCAACAGTTCACCAGCCAAACGCAGAGCCATGGACTTCTCGCCGCGCTTGCGGGCGAAGTCTACCAGCCAGCGCATTGCCAGGGCGTTACGACGGGAAGGACGAACTTCGACCGGAACCTGGTAAGTAGCACCGCCTACACGGCGCGACTTCACTTCGACCAGCGGAGCGATGGCGTCGAGAGCTTTCTCGAAGATTTCCAGGGGATCGCTGTTCTTGCGTTCCTTAACTTTGTCCAGTGCGCCATAAACAATACGCTCGGCAACGGCTTTCTTGCCGCTCTCCATAACGTGGTTCATGAACTTGGCGAGGATCTGGCTTCCGTATTTCGGATCGTCCAGAATCTCACGTTTGGCTGCTACGCGACGTCTTGGCATGATAAGCCCTCAAGCGGTCTTCAGGTTAGCCCGGGACAGCTCACGCTTGCCCGACCTTACTCTTATCGACTCAATAAAAATGAAAAACTGCAAAACGACCGATTACTTCGGACGCTTGGTACCGTACTTCGAGCGACCTTGGTTACGACCTTTGACGCCGGAGGTATCCAAAGAACCGCGGACGGTGTGGTAACGAACACCTGGCAAGTCTTTTACACGACCGCCGCGGATCAGTACCACGCTGTGCTCTTGCAGGTTGTGGCCTTCACCGCCGATATACGAGGAAACCTCGAAACCGTTGGTCAGACGCACACGGCATACTTTACGCAGTGCCGAGTTAGGTTTTTTCGGCGTGGTGGTATACACACGGGTGCATACGCCACGACGTTGCGGGCAGTTCTGCAGCGCAGGCACGTCGGATTTCTCGACGATACGCTTACGCGGCTGACGTACCAGCTGGTTGATAGTTGCCATCTACTAGCTCCACTGTTGTCTTGCGACGCTATTGTCTTACAAGAAAAGCAAAATGGCAGGAACGAACTCCCGCCAAATTTAGGGGATCAAGAGTCTAAAGAGGATCTTGTCCCCAGTCAAGGCAAGGCCCCGACCTCCCCACCCGCCGGATCTCGACAATTTGTCTCGATCCGCCGAACGGGGCGACCAGGGCCAGGCACTCAATCAGCGCAGAACTCAGTTACCGCTCGAGTTCAGTGCTTCGGTCAGTGCAGCTTCCACTTCACTGGCGCTTACGCGCAACGGCTTGTCTGCTTCACGGCGGCGCTTGCGCTCGCTGTGGTAGGCCAAACCGGTACCGGCCGGGATCAGACGACCCACGACCACGTTTTCTTTCAGGCCGCGCAGGTAATCGCGCTTGCCGGTTACCGCCGCTTCGGTCAGTACCCGCGTGGTTTCCTGGAAGGAAGCCGCCGAGATGAACGATTCGGTGGACAACGACGCCTTGGTGATACCCAGCAGTACGCGAGTGAACTTGGCAAGGAACTTGTCCTCGTTCGCCAGGCGCTCGTTCTCCACCAGTACGTGAGTCAGTTCCATCTGGTCGCCCTTGATGAAGCTGGAATCGCCGGACTCGGAGATCTCAACTTTACGCAGCATCTGACGCAGGATGGTCTCGATGTGCTTGTCGTTGATCTTCACGCCTTGCAGACGATAAACGTCCTGGATCTCGTTCACGATGTACTTGGCCAGCGCACTCACACCCAGCAGACGCAGGATGTCGTGTGGATCGCTCGGACCGTCGGAGATAACTTCGCCGCGGTTTACCTGTTCGCCTTCGAAGACGTTCAGGTGACGCCACTTCGGAATCAGCTCTTCGTACGGATCGCTACCGTCGTTCGGGGTGATGACCAGACGGCGCTTGCCCTTGGTCTCTTTACCGAACGCGATGGTGCCGCTGACTTCAGCCAGAATCGAGGCTTCTTTCGGACGACGGGCTTCGAACAGGTCGGCAACACGCGGCAGACCACCGGTGATGTCACGGGTCTTCGAAGTTTCTTGCGGAATACGAGCGATAACATCACCGATCGCGATCCGCGCGCCGTCCGCCACACCGACCAGGGCGTTGGCTGGCAGGAAGTACTGAGCGATTACGTCAGTGCCTGGCAGCAACAGATCCTTGCCGTTGTCGTCGACCATCTTCACGGCTGGACGGATGTCCTTGCCGGCAGCTGGACGATCCTTGGCGTCGAGTACTTCAATGTTGGTCATACCGGTCAATTCGTCAGTCTGACGCTTGATCGTGATGCCTTCTTCCATGCCCACGTAGGTCACGGTACCTTTCATTTCGGTAACGATCGGGTGAGTGTGCGGATCCCACTTGGCCACGATAGCGCCAGCGTCGACCTTGTCGCCTTCCTTCACCGAAATCACCGCACCGTACGGCAGCTTGTAGCGCTCGCGCTCACGACCGAAGTCGTCGGCAATCGCCAGCTCACCGGAACGCGACACCGCCACCAGGTGACCGTCGACACGCTCAACGTGCTTCAGGTTGTGCAGACGGACAGTACCGCCATTCTTCACCTGAACGCTGTCGGCCGCGGAGGTCCGGCTTGCGGCACCACCGATGTGGAACGTACGCATGGTCAGCTGGGTACCCGGCTCACCGATGGACTGGGCAGCGATAACGCCGACCGCTTCACCGATGTTCACCTGGTGACCACGAGCCAGATCGCGGCCGTAGCACTTGGCGCAGATGCCGTAGCGGGTTTCGCAGCTGATCGGCGAACGTACGATCACTTCGTCGATGCTGTTGAGCTCGATGAACTCGACCCACTTCTCGTCAACCAGGGTGCCAGCAGGGACGATGACGTCCTCGGTGCCCGGCTTGAATACGTCACGGGCAATGACACGACCCAAAACGCGCTCACCCAGCGGCTCGACAACGTCACCGCCTTCAATGTGCGGCGTCATGACCAGGCCGTGTTCGGTGCCGCAATCGATCTCGGTCACAACCAGATCCTGCGCCACGTCTACCAGACGACGGGTCAGGTAACCGGAGTTCGCGGTTTTCAACGCGGTATCCGCAAGACCCTTACGAGCACCGTGAGTGGAGATGAAGTACTGAAGTACGCTCAAACCTTCACGGAAGTTCGCGGTAATCGGCGTCTCGATGATGGAGCCGTCCGGCTTGGCCATCAGGCCACGCATACCGGCGAGCTGACGGATCTGCGCAGCAGAACCCCGCGCACCCGAGTCGGCCATCATGTACATCGAGTTGAACGATTCCTGGTCGACTTCGTTGCCGTGGCGGTCGATGACTTTCTCTTTCGAGAGGTTGGCCATCATCGCCTTGGAGACTTCGTCGTTCGCCTTGGACCAGAGGTCGATCACCTTGTTGTACTTCTCGCCCTGGGTTACCAGGCCGGACGCGTACTGGCTCTCGATCTCTTTCACTTCCTCGGTGGCAGCCCCGATGATGCGGGCTTTTTCATCAGGGATAACGAAGTCGTTAACACCGATGGAAACGCCGGAGATGGTCGAATAGGCAAAACCGGTATACATCAGCTGGTCAGCGAAGATCACGGTCTCTTTCAGACCAACCACGCGGTAGCACTGGTTGATCAGCTTGGAGATCGCCTTTTTCTTCATCGGCAGGTTGACGACGTCAAACGACAAGCCAGGCGGAACAACCTGGAACAACAGCGCACGACCGACAGTGGTGTCGACGATGCGAGTGTTCTTGACGCTACCACCGTCACGATCGTTGACGGTTTCGTTGATCCGCACCTTGACCTTGGCGTGCAGTGCGGCTTCGCCGGCACGGAACACACGGTCAACTTCCTGCAGATCCGCGAATACACGACCTTCGCCCTTGGCGTTGATCGCTTCACGAGTCATGTAATACAGACCCAATACAACGTCCTGCGACGGAACGATGATTGGCTCACCGTTGGCTGGCGACAGGATGTTGTTGGTCGACATCATCAACGCACGCGCTTCGAGCTGGGCTTCCAGCGTCAGCGGTACGTGCACGGCCATCTGGTCGCCGTCGAAGTCGGCGTTGTACGCAGCACAGACCAGAGGGTGCAGCTGGATAGCCTTGCCTTCGATCAGTACCGGTTCAAACGCCTGGATACCCAGACGGTGAAGAGTCGGTGCACGGTTGAGCAGCACTGGGTGTTCGCGAATCACTTCAGCGAGAACGTCCCAGACCTCTGGCAGCTCGCGCTCGACCATCTTCTTGGCAGCTTTGATGGTGGTAGCGAGACCACGCATTTCCAGCTTGCCGAAAATGAACGGCTTGAACAGTTCCAGTGCCATTTTCTTGGGCAGACCGCACTGGTGCAGACGCAGGGTTGGACCTACGGTAATTACCGAACGACCCGAGTAGTCAACACGCTTACCGAGCAAGTTCTGACGGAAACGACCTTGTTTACCCTTGATCATGTCAGCCAGGGATTTCAGAGGACGCTTGTTCGAACCGGTGATAGCGCGGCCACGGCGACCGTTGTCGAGCAGTGCGTCGACCGCTTCCTGCAACATACGCTTTTCGTTGCGCACGATGATGTCCGGAGCGGACAGATCGAGCAGGCGCTTCAAGCGGTTGTTACGGTTGATCACTCGACGATACAGATCGTTGAGGTCGGAAGTCGCGAAACGACCGCCATCCAACGGGACCAGTGGACGCAGATCTGGCGGCAGAACCGGCAGAACGGTCAGCACCATCCACTCTGGCAGGTTGCCGGAACCCTGGAAGGCTTCCATCAACTTCAGACGCTTGGACAGCTTCTTGATCTTGGTTTCGGAGTTGGTTTGCGGAATTTCTTCGCGCAGACGGCCAATCTCGTGCTCCAGGTCGATAGCGTGCAGCAGCTCGCGGACAGCTTCGGCACCCATGCGGGCATCGAAATCGTCGCCGAACTCTTCCAGCGCTTCGAAGTACTGCTCGTCGTTGAGCAGCTGACCTTTTTCAAGGGTGGTCATGCCCGGGTCGATAACGACATAGCTCTCGAAGTAGAGAACGCGTTCGATATCACGCAGGGTCATGTCCATCAGCAAGCCGATACGGGACGGCAGCGATTTCAGGAACCAGATGTGGGCAACCGGCGACGCCAGCTCGATGTGCGCCATGCGCTCACGACGAACTTTTGCCAGCGCGACTTCAACGCCGCACTTCTCGCAGATCACACCGCGGTGCTTCAAGCGCTTGTACTTACCGCACAGGCACTCGTAATCCTTGACCGGGCCAAAGATCTTGGCGCAGAACAGACCGTCACGCTCAGGTTTGAACGTACGGTAGTTGATGGTTTCCGGCTTTTTAACTTCACCGAACGACCACGAACGGATCATCTCAGGCGAGGCCAATCCAATACGGATGGCGTCGAACTCTTCGACTTGACCCTGGTTTTTCAGCAAATTCAGTAGGTCTTTCAAGGCCTTTCCTCCTGGCGGAGCAGAGAGCGGGCAAGACAGCCCCGCTCTCGATTCGCGTCACGTGTTATTCGGTTTCCAGATCGATATCGATGCCGAGGGAACGAATTTCCTTGATCAACACGTTGAAAGACTCGGGCATGCCCGGCTCCATACGGTGATCGCCGTCCACGATGTTCTTGTACATCTTGGTCCGGCCGTTCACATCGTCCGACTTCACTGTGAGCATTTCTTGCAGAGTGTATGCAGCACCGTATGCTTCCAGTGCCCAGACCTCCATCTCCCCGAAACGCTGACCACCGAACTGCGCCTTACCACCCAGCGGCTGCTGGGTAACCAGGCTGTAAGAACCGGTAGAACGAGCGTGCATCTTGTCGTCTACCAAGTGGTTCAGCTTCAGCATGTACATGTAGCCAACGGTAACCGGACGCTCGAACTTGTTGCCGGTACGACCATCGAACAGCTGCATCTGGCCGCTTTCCGGCAGGTCTGCCAGTTTCAGCATGGCCTTGATTTCGCTTTCCTTGGCACCGTCGAACACCGGGGTAGCCATTGGAACGCCGCCGCGCAGGTTCTTCGCCAGGTCCAGGATTTCCTGGTCGGAGAAGGTGTCCAGCTCTTCGTTGCGCCCGCCGATCTCGTTGTAGATCTCGTGCAGGAACTTACGCAGGTCGGCGACCTTGCGCTGCTCTTCGATCATGCGGTTGATCTTCTCGCCCAGACCCTTGGCCGCGAGGCCCAGGTGGGTTTCGAGGATCTGACCGACGTTCATACGCGAAGGTACGCCCAGCGGGTTGAGGACCACATCGACCGGGGTGCCATTGGCATCGTGCGGCATGTCTTCAACCGGCATGATCACCGAGACCACACCTTTGTTACCGTGACGACCGGCCATCTTGTCGCCCGGCTGGATGCGACGACGGATTGCCAGGTAAACCTTGACGATCTTCAGCACGCCTGGAGCCAGGTCATCGCCCTGCTGCAGTTTGCGCTTCTTGTCTTCGAACTTGTCGTCCAGCAGACGGCGGCGATCAACGATGTAGGCCTGGGCCTTCTCGAGCTGCTCGTTCAGAGCATCTTCAGCCATGCGCAGCTTGAACCACTGGCCATGCTCAAGACCGTCGAGGACCTCGTCGGTGATCTCCTGACCTTTCTTCAGGCCCGCGCCGCCTTCGGCCTTGTGGCCAACCAGAGCGGAACGCAGACGTTCGAAAGTTGCGCCTTCAACGATACGGAACTCTTCGTTCAGATCCTTGCGGATCTCGTCGAGCTGAGTCTTCTCGATGGACAATGCACGAGCATCACGCTCGACACCGTCACGGGTGAAGACCTGTACGTCGATGACGGTACCCTTGGTGCCGGTAGGCACACGCAGGGAGGTGTCTTTCACGTCGCTGGCTTTTTCACCGAAGATGGCACGCAGCAGTTTCTCTTCCGGAGTCAGTTGGGTCTCGCCTTTCGGAGTGACCTTGCCGACCAGGATGTCGCCTGCGCCTACTTCGGCACCTACATAAACGATACCGGCTTCGTCCAGCTTGTTCAGCGCAGCTTCACCCACGTTCGGGATGTCCGCGGTGATCTCCTCTGGGCCAAGCTTGGTGTCACGCGCCACACAGGTCAGTTCCTGAATGTGGATCGTGGTGAAGCGGTCTTCCTGAACCACACGCTCGGACAGGCAGATGGAGTCTTCGAAGTTGAAGCCGTTCCATGCCATGAACGCGATGCGCATGTTCTGACCCAGTGCCAGTTCACCCATGTCGGTGGACGGACCGTCGGCCATGATGTCGCTGCGCTGAACCCGATCACCCTTGCTCACCAGCGGACGCTGGTTGATGCAGGTGTTCTGGTTGGAGCGGGTGTATTTGGTCAGGTTGTAGATGTCGACACCGGCTTCGCCAGTTTCAACTTCGTCATCGGCAACACGAACCACGATACGGCTGGCATCGACGGAGTCGATCACACCGCCACGACGAGCCACGACGCAAACGCCGGAGTCACGGGCAACGTTGCGCTCCATGCCGGTACCTACCAGCGGCTTGTCGGCACGCAGGGTCGGTACAGCTTGACGCTGCATGTTCGAACCCATCAACGCACGGTTGGCGTCGTCGTGCTCGAGGAACGGAATCAGCGACGCAGCAACCGAAACTACCTGCTTGGGCGATACGTCCATCAGGGTGACGTCTTCCGGCGCCTTGACGGTGAACTCGTTCAAGTGACGAACAGCTACCAGCTCGTCGGTCAGGACTTTCTTGTCGTTCATCGTGGCCGAAGCCTGAGCGATCACATGATCAGCTTCTTCGATGGCGGACAGGAACACGATCTCGTCGGTAACCAGGGCGTCTTTCACCACACGGTACGGGCTCTCAAGGAAACCGTACTGGTTGGTGCGCGCATAGGCGGCCAGGGAGTTGATCAGACCGATGTTCGGACCTTCCGGCGTTTCGATCGGGCATACGCGACCGTAGTGAGTCGGGTGTACGTCACGAACTTCGAAGCCTGCACGCTCACGAGTCAGACCGCCTGGGCCGAGTGCGGAGACACGACGCTTGTGGGTGATCTCGGACAGCGGGTTGTTCTGGTCCATGAACTGCGACAGCTGGCTCGAACCGAAGAACTCCTTCACCGCCGCAGCCACTGGCTTGGCGTTGATCAGGTCTTGCGGCATCAGGCCTTCGCTTTCAGCCATCGACAGACGTTCCTTGACCGCGCGCTCGACACGCACCAGGCCAACACGGAACTGGTTCTCGGCCATCTCGCCTACGCAGCGGACACGACGGTTACCCAGGTGGTCGATGTCATCGACGATGCCTTTGCCGTTACGGATGTCGACCAGAGTCTTGAGCACCGCAACGATGTCGTCCTTGTTCAGCACGCCCGAACCTTCGATCTCGGTACGACCGATACGACGGTTGAACTTCATCCGGCCGACCGCAGACAGGTCATAGCGCTCAGGGCTGAAGAACAGGTTGTTGAACAGGGTCTCGGCGGCATCCTTGGTTGGTGGCTCGCCAGGACGCATCATGCGATAGATCTCGACCAGGGCTTCCAGTTGGTTGCCGGTGGAGTCGATCTTCAGCGTATCGGAGATGAACGGACCGCAGTCGATATCGTTGGTGTACAGAGTCTCGATGCGAACAACCTGAGCCTTGGCGATTTTCGCCAGGATCTCGGTGGTCAGCTCGGTGTTGCACTCGGCAATGATCTCGCCAGTGGCCGGATGCACGATGACCTTGGCGGTGGTGCGACCCAGGACGTAGTCCATCGGCACCTGCAGCTCTTTGATCCCGGCTTTTTCCAGCTGGTTGATGTGACGAGCGGTGATACGACGACCTTGCTCGACAATAACCTTGCCCTTGTCATCCTGGATATCCAGGACGGCGATTTCACCGCGCAGGCGCTGAGGCACCAACTCCAGGCTCAGGTTTTCACCCTGCACATGGAAGACGTTGGTAGTGTAGAACGCGTCCAGCACTTCCTCGGTGGTATAGCCGAGCGCGCGCAGCAGTACCGATGCGGGCAGCTTGCGACGACGGTCGATACGCACGAATACGCAGTCTTTCGGGTCGAACTCGAAGTCCAACCACGAACCGCGGTAAGGAATGATGCGCGCGGAGTAGAGCAGTTTGCCGGAGCTGTGCGTCTTGCCACGGTCGTGGTCGAAGAACACGCCCGGAGAACGGTGCAGCTGGGAAACGATTACACGCTCGGTACCGTTGATTACGAAGGTACCGTTTTCAGTCATCAGGGGGATTTCACCCATGTAGACTTCTTGCTCTTTGATGTCCTTGATCGCTTTGTTCGACGATTCTTTGTCGAAAATGATCAGGCGCACTTTTACCCGCAAAGGTACGGCGTAAGTCACACCGCGCAATACGCATTCTTTGACATCAAATGCCGGTTCGCCCAGGCGATAACCGACGTACTCCAGCGCAGCATTGCCGGAGTAGCTGATGATCGGGAAAACGGATTTGAAGGCCGCATGCAGGCCCACGTCGCGGAACTGATCTTTAGTCGCTCCCGCTTGCAAGAATTCACGATACGAATCCAGCTGGATGGCCAGGAGGTACGGCACATCCATGACGTCCGGCAACTTGCTAAAGTCCTTGCGGATACGTTTTTTCTCAGTATATGAGTAAGCCATCAGCGTTCCCCAGCTTGGTCACCTGCTTGTTTGGCCCCTCCCGACGGGAGCAGCCAGAAAATCGTGCAAACCCCTTGGTTTGCGCCACCACATCGGGTGGTTACAGCGCGTGATCAGCACCGACCCAGTCGGCTGCCAATAACGGAAAAAGGCCGGTGGCAAGAGCCACCAGCCATCAGCCTGTCGCTTAACGCTCGGGCTGGAGACGCAAAGTCGATGCTTACTTCAGCTCGACTTTAGCGCCTGCTTCTTCCAGTACTGCTTTGGCTTTGTCAGCTGCGTCTTTGGCAACAGCTTCCAGAACCATGGCAGGAGCGCCGTCAACTACAGCCTTGGCTTCTTTCAGGCCCAGACCGGTCAGCTCACGTACTGCCTTGATCACGTTAACTTTCTTCTCGCCAGCTTCGGTCAGCATGACGTTGAATTCGGTTTGCTCTTCAGCAACGGCAGCAGCAACAGCTGGACCAGCGGAAGCAGCAGCAGCGGTAACACCGAATTTTTCTTCGAAAGCTTTGATCAGCTCAACAACTTCCATTACGGACATGTTGCCAACGGCTTCGAGGATATCGTTTTGAGAGATAGACATGACTCTATATTCCTGGATTGGGGGACGGCCTACGCGACCATCGAAATAAACAAAAAACGCGAAAAGGAGTGTCGAGCCTTAGGCTGCGGCAGCTTCTTTCTGGTCGCGCAGTGCCGCCAGAGTACGAGCCAATTTGCTGGTTGCGCCTTGAATCACGCTCATCAGCTGAGAAATTGCTTCGTCACGGGTCGGCAGAGTTGCCAGTACGTCGATCTGGTTAGCTGCGAGGAACTTGCCCTCGAACGCAGCTGCCTTAATCTCGAACTTGTCCTGACCTTTGGCGAATTCCTTGAACAAACGGGCAGCAGCGCCTGGATGTTGGGTGGAGAACGCGATCAAGGTCGGGCCGGTGAACACGTCGTTGAGGACACTGTATTCAGTGTCAGCAACAGCGCGCTTGAGCAGGGTGTTACGTACAACACGTACGTAAACGCCAGCTTCACGAGCCTCTTTACGGAGTCCGGTCATAGCGCCTACTGTTACGCCACGGGCATCAGCCACGACAGCGGACAGAGCAGCTTTGGCAGCCTCGTTGACTTCAGCGACGATGGCCTTCTTGTCTTCGAGTTTAATTGCCACGGGTTTAACTCCTGCTTGTTACCGTTTCATCCGATCGAAACCGAATGTCGTTTTGGTGTCTGATTCGGTAAGGAACCGGGAGCACCATCTGCGTAGGCTTGTGGTTTAAGACTTGCGTCGCCTACGGTCTTGGACAGCCCCCGCCAGGCAGGGACCCCAATATGTGATTGGCACAATCGCTTGCGCCAACCTGAGTCTTACGCGTCGAGCGAGCTCTGATCGATGATCAGACCTGGGCCCATAGTGGTGCTCAGGGTAACGCGCTTGACGTAGATACCTTTCGAAGAAGCTGGCTTGATACGCTTCAGATCAGCGATCAGGGCTTCAACGTTTTCCTTCAGCTTGACGGCGTCGAAGCCGATCTTGCCAACGGAAGTGTGGATGATGCCGTTTTTGTCGGTGCGATAACGAACCTGACCAGCCTTGGCGTTTTTAACCGCGGTGGCTACGTCTGGAGTCACGGTACCAACCTTAGGGTTAGGCATCAGGCCACGTGGACCGAGGATCTGACCCAACTGGCCTACAACACGCATGGCATCCGGGGATGCGATCACGACGTCATAGTTCAGGTCGCCGCCTTTCATTTCGGCAGCCAGGTCGTCCATACCTACGCGATCAGCGCCAGCAGCCAGAGCAGCTTCAGCTGCCGGGCCCTGGGTGAACACGGCAACACGTACGGTCTTGCCAGTGCCGTGTGGCAGCACGGTAGCGCTACGAACGACCTGGTCGGATTTACGTGGGTCAACGCCCAGGTTTACAGCAACGTCGAACGACTCGCTGAACTTGACAGTCGACAGCTCGGCCAGCAGAGCGGCGGCGTCTACAAAGTTGTAGGCCTTGCCTGCTTCGATTTTGCCGGCGATAGCCTTTTGGCGCTTGGTCAGCTTAGCCATTACACACCCTCCACGTTAAGGCCCATGCTACGAGCAGAACCGGCGATAGTACGCACGGCTGCATCCATATCAGCTGCAGTCAGATCCGCGTTTTTGGTTTTCGCGATTTCTTCCAGCTGAGCACGGGTAACGGTGCCAACCTTAACGGTGTTTGGACGAGCGGAACCGCTGGTCAAACCTGCAGCCTTCTTCAGCAGAACCGAAGCAGGGGTGCTTTTTGTTTCGAAAGTGAAGCTACGGTCGCTGTAGACAGTGATGATCACTGGAGTCGGCAGACCTGGCTCAAGACCCTGGGTACGGGCGTTGAAAGCCTTGCAGAATTCCATGATGTTCACGCCGTGCTGACCCAGTGCAGGACCAACGGGTGGGCTTGGGTTAGCCTGAGCGGCCTTCACTTGCAGCTTGATGTAAGCGGTAATCTTCTTGGCCATGAGGCACTCCAATTACGGGTTCGAACGCCTCGAAAGGCTCCCCGGTTGCTTGCGCGTTTATCCCAGTGACGACAAAACCCCACAGCCTTGGGCTGCGGGGTTGGGATGCCTGCTCAATCAGACCTTTTCGACCTGACTGAACTCCAACTCTACCGGAGTAGAGCGACCGAAAATGAGCACCGCCACTTGGATCCGGCTCTTTTCGTAGTTAACTTCTTCGACCGTACCATTGAAATCGGCGAATGGACCATCAGTGACCCGTACAACTTCACCTGGTTCAAACAACGTCTTCGGCTTCGGCTTGTCGCTACCATCAGCGACGCGACGCAGAATTGCTTCTGCCTCTTTGTCAGTGATCGGCGCAGGCTTGTCGGCGGTTCCGCCAATGAAGCCCATCACCCGAGGGGTATCCTTGACCAAGTGCCAAGTCCCTTCGTTCATATCCATCTGTACCAGCACATAGCCTGGAAAGAACTTGCGTTCACTTTTGCGCTTCTGGCCGTTACGCATCTCCACCACTTCTTCAGTGGGGACCAGAATCTCGCCAAAGCCATCTTCCATGCCAGCCAGCTTTACGCGCTCTATCAGCGAGCGCATGACATGCTTCTCGTAACCCGAGTAAGCATGCACAACGTACCAACGCTTAGCCACGGGACACCCTTAGCCAACAATCAAGGAAACAAGCCAGCCGAGCAGGGAATCAAGCCCCCACAACAGCAACGCCATTACCAGAACAACAGCCACAACGATCAACGTGGTCTGCGTGGTTTCTTGGCGAGTCGGCCATACGACTTTACGAATCTCGGTGCGAGCTTCCTTAGCGAGTACAAAGAAAGACTTGCCCTTGGCTGTTTGCAGGCCTACAAAGGCAGCAACAGCAGCAATAGCGAGCAATGCAAGTACGCGGTACAGGATCGGCGAAGCAGAAAAATACTGATTGCCAACAACGCCAACAACCACCAAAGCGACTACCACTAGCCACTTGAGCAGATCGAAGCGAGAGCCTTGAGCTTCAGCTTTAGGAGTCATCTATGAAGATCCTGTGAAAAGAAAGCCAGACACACCGAGTGAATCTGGCAGGTCAGGAGGGAATCGAACCCCCAACCTACGGTTTTGGAGACCGTCGCTCTGCCAATTGAGCTACTGACCTAAAACAAAATCAGGCCGACCATTATGCCGGCCCGAAAAAGACATTACAACTGTTTACTCGATGACTTTGGCTACGACGCCGGCGCCGACGGTACGACCGCCTTCACGGATAGCGAAACGCAGACCGTCTTCCATCGCGATGGTCTTGATCAGAGTGACAGTCATCTGGATGTTGTCACCTGGCATTACCATTTCAACACCTTCTGGCAGCTCGCAGTTACCAGTCACGTCAGTTGTACGGAAGTAGAACTGTGGACGGTAGCCTTTGAAGAACGGAGTATGACGGCCGCCTTCTTCCTTGCTCAGAACGTAAACTTCTGCGGTGAACTTGGTGTGCGGCTTAACGGTGCCTGGCTTGACCAGAACCTGGCCACGCTCAACGTCGTCACGCTTGGTGCCGCGCAGCAGCACGCCGCAGTTCTCGCCAGCACGACCTTCGTCGAGCAACTTGCGGAACATTTCAACGCCGGTGCAGGTAGTTTTCTGAGTGTCGCGCAGACCGACGATCTCAACTTCTTCCTGGATACGGACGATGCCACGCTCAACACGACCAGTCACAACAGTACCGCGACCAGAGATCGAGAATACGTCTTCGATTGGCATCAGGAACGGCTTGTCGATAGCGCGCTCAGGCTCTGGGATGTAGCTGTCCAGAGTCTCAACCAGCTTCTTCACCGCAGTGGTGCCCATTTCGTTGTCGTCTTGGCCGTTCAGAGCCATCAGAGCCGAACCGATGATGATTGGAGTGTCATCACCTGGGAAGTCGTAAGTGCTCAGCAGGTCGCGCACTTCCATCTCAACCAGTTCCAGCAACTCAGCGTCGTCAACCATGTCAGCCTTGTTCAGGAAGACAACGATGTACGGAACGCCTACCTGACGGGACAGCAGGATGTGCTCACGGGTTTGTGGCATCGGACCATCGGCGGCCGAGCAAACCAGGATCGCGCCGTCCATCTGGGCAGCACCGGTGATCATGTTTTTTACGTAGTCGGCGTGACCTGGGCAGTCAACGTGTGCGTAGTGACGCACGGCCGAATCGTATTCAACGTGAGCGGTGTTGATGGTGATACCGCGAGCTTTTTCTTCCGGGGCGCTGTCGATCTTGTCGAAGTCAACCTTGGCCGAACCGAAAACTTCGGAGCAGACACGGGTCAGAGCAGCGGTCAGCGTGGTTTTACCGTGGTCTACGTGACCAATGGTACCGACGTTGACGTGCGGCTTATTACGTTCGAACTTTTCCTTAGCCATCGAAATCACCCCTAGGAGAAGAATTTAGCGAGTCACACGAGCCATTAAAACAAAGGCAGATATTTTCATATCTGCCTTGTAATATGGAGCTCTTGAGCGGATTTGAACCGCTGACCTCACCCTTACCAAGGGTGTGCTCTACCAACTGAGCTACAAGAGCAAAACACTTTGCACAACCTGCAAACTTGGAGCGGGTAGCGGGAATCGAACCCGCATCATCAGCTTGGAAGGCTGAGGTTCTACCACTAAACTATACCCGCGGAGCTTGCAGCTCACGCTAAAACTGGTGGAGGGGGAAGGATTCGAACCTTCGAAGTCGTAGACGTCAGATTTACAGTCTGATCCCTTTGGCCGCTCGGGAACCCCTCCTAAGCGAGCCGGCATTCTATATCATGCCAGCCTTCTGTCAAGCATTTTCTCATAAAAAACCTGAGGTTAGCTGCGTTGACGCCGCTTCGTACCGATGACCGTTAAAGGTCTTCACTGCGAAGCGGGCGCCATTCTATGCAAACTACCCAGCAGGCGCAACCCCTTCGCAAGGCATTATTTTATGTTTTAACTCATTGAATTCTTTGGAAAGGTTTTGAAGCAGCGCCTCGTTCATCTTCGCCGCGCTATCCGGTGGAACCTGGACCCAGAGTCCACCAGACTCTGGAGACGCTGGTGAGCTAAACGTAACGGTACGGCCCGCAACTCCCGAAGAAGCCAGTCGCTGCTCCAACTGCCTGGCCAGCTCCGGGCGAACGAAGCCACCCAGGTAATTGCAGTTCTTTTGCCCTTCACTCGATTTACCCGGCTCACGCCTGACTAGCGCATCCGCCGTCTCGCTCAGGAGATGAATGTCTTGCTGCGAACCCCGATACAGGCTCAGCGGAGTGACATCCTTCGCGCGAAGCGGGACCTCCTGCTGATGCCAGATGTAGTAGAAGCCATTTAAAACCAGCAACAACAAAAACAGCCACCGCATAAAAAACCTCAAGACAAAGGACAAGCCATCGCCAAACCAACAAAAACCAGATCAGGCACGACCTTGGCATCCGGAACAACCCCGGAAACCAGATTGGCGTCCCCTCCTGTCAGAAACACCTCGAAGCTCTCCCCCCAGTATTGCTGCGCCAATTCGAGCTGAGTCAGCACAAAGCCCCTCAACATCAGCATACAACCACGCTCCACTGCCTCGACCGTTGCCCTGCCAGGAGCAAGACTCTCGTGAGCCCGCTCTGCAGCAGTATCGTCATAGCGGATTCGCCGGGTATGGGTACGTAACTGATTACGCATCAGAGGCATACCCGGACAGATGAACCCTCCCAGGTGCTGCCCGTCAGCAGCGACGAAATCCGCCGTGATTGCCGTACCAAAATCCAGAACCAGACATGCACCCGAAGCCAGATGGTAACCACCAAGCAAAGCCAGCCATCGATCAAGCCCCAAGCGCTGATAGTCTTCATAACCGTTCTTAACGCCCGCCATTTCCCGGGTAGGTGCTGCGCGAACTACAGAGATGCCAAAGGTCTCGACCAGGGAGGCGACTAACAAATCGGTCTCCTCAGGAGTCCTGACGCTGACCAGACGACATTTCTTCAGTTGAAATTTATCAGGGCCGGTCAGGCTCGCGAGCAGATCGCTATCCGAGCCCACTACACCACCGCCAACCGGGGTGACGCCATCTGCGCAAACAACACGCCACTTGATAAAACTATTGCCGCAATCGAGCTCAAGAATCATCACGCAACCTCAAGCTGAGCTCGCCACCACTGAATATTTTTTCCACACCATCCACCTTCAAACGCAGCGCCCCTTGACGATCAATGCCCATCACCACGCCGTCGATACGATTGATACCGGCGATCAGCGACACAGCCCGCCCCTGCCACAAATGATATCGCTCCCACTCCGACTGAATCGCTGCAAATCCCGACGCATGATGCAGCTTCAGGTATTCCTGAAGCTTTCCACCCATTCGCGCCACCAACTCGTTCCGGTCAAAATCACGACCCGCTTCAAGACTCATGGAGGTCCACTGCTGATCTACCTCGTCAGTCGAATGCATATTCACATTTATCCCGACGCCCAGGACAACGTGACAAACATCCGCAGGATCCCCCACCAGCTCAAGTAGTATGCCGGCGATTTTCTTTTCACCTACCAACACATCGTTAGGCCACTTCAACCCAGCCTCAACAACACCCATGTCACGCAACGAATGCATGACGGCAAGCCCAACGACAAGACTGAGCCCCTCAATCTGCCGCATGCCACCGTCAATGCGCAGCACCAAGCTGTAATAGAGGTTTTCGGCGAATGGACTGACCCATTTGCGGCCGCGACGCCCCCTACCGGCTATTTGCCGCTCGGCCAGAACAAGGAATGGCGCTTCCACCCCACGGCCGATGGACCGCAGCGCTTCGGCATTGGTGGAATCAATGGAGTCATACAGATGAACAGGCCACTCGCAGCCTTCTTTCGCGCAAATTTCGGCCACATCCAAAAGCAGCAGTGGCTTTGCCAAACGGTACCCTTTGCCCCGGACCTTATGCACAGATAAGCCTAACTCCGCTTCCAAATGCTGCAATTGTTTCCATACCGCACTACGACTGATACCTAACCCAGCACCCAGCGCTTGGCCCGAATGGAAACGGCCGTCCTTCAGAAGTTTTAGTAACGTGAGCATACGAACTGCGCCTGATAACGAGGCCCGCATGATAGCCATGCACAAGACGGTTGCATAGAAACACCCAAGCGCTTTCCTGCGGGCAAAACAAAACCCCTACCTGCATCAGCAGATAGGGGTTTCGGAATTTAATCTTGACGATGACCTACTCTCACATGGGGAAACCCCACACTACCATCGGCGATGCATCGTTTCACTTCTGAGTTCGGGATGGGATCAGGTGGTTCCAATGCTCTATGGTCGTCAAGAAATT
>NZ_JBHFJB010000009.1:0-1648 GCF_057334555.1 Pseudomonas sp. AGC41 | reverse complement strand
GCCTGCGGACACCGCAGTGACCGATACCCAGGACACTACCGGTCTGACGCTGTCTGCAACCGACACCGTGGCTGAGGGCGGCTCCATCGTTTACACCGCCACTTTGACCAACGCCGCCGGTTCGCCGGTGACCATCACCCTGAGCAACGGCGCGGTGATCAACATCGCCGCCGGCGCTACCACTGGTACCGTGACTGTCGACGCACCGAAAGATGACGTCTACAAAGACGCCGGCAAAGTTGAAGTCAGCATCGACACGGCAGTTGGCGGCAACTTCGAAAACCTGGTGCCTAACACTGCACCAGTCGTCACCGACGTGACCGACACCCTCGACACCAGCACCGTTTCGCTTGCCGCAACTTCGACTGTTGGCGAAGGCGGCACCGTGGTTTACACAGCATCCGTAAACGCCCCGGTCACTGGCGCCCCGCTCTTAGTGAGCTTGAGCAACGGCCAGTCCATCACCATTCCGGTGGGTTCGAGCTCTGGCTCAGTGAATTTCACTGCACCTAACGATGCATTGGCGGGCGGCAGCAACCTGAGCGTCAAGATCGACGACGCCAAGGGCGGCAATTACGAAAACCTGGAAATTGATGGTAAGCCTGCGGACACGACCGTTACAGACGTTCAAGACACTACCGGTCTGACCCTGTCCGCAACCGACACCGTCGCCGAAGGCGGCTCCATCGTTTACACCGCGACCCTGACCAACGCAGCGGGCTCGCCTGTCACCATTACCTTGAGCAATGGCGCGGTGATCAACATCGCTGCCGGCGCTACCACCGGGACCGTAACTGTCGACGCGCCGAAAGATGACGTCTACAAAGACGCCGGCAAAGTTGAAGTCAGCATCGACAAGGCTACCGGTGGCAACTTCGAAAACCTGGTGCCGAGCACCACGCCAGCCGTGACCGACGTCACCGATACGCTCGACACTTCGACTGTCAGCCTGACGGCCACGCCTTCCGTGGGTGAAGGCGGCGTTGTGGTTTACACAGCATCGGTAAACGCTCCAGTCACTGGCGCTCCGCTCGTAGTGACCTTGAGCAACGGCCAGTCCATCACCATCCCAGTCGGCGCAAGCTCTGGCTCGGTGAACTTCACCGCGCCTAACGACGCATTGGCGGGCGGCAGCAACCTCAGCGTCAAGATCGACGACGCCAAGGGCGGCAACTACGAAAACCTGGAAATTGACGGTAAGCCTGCGGATACGACCGTTACGGACGTTCAAGACACTACCGGTCTGACCCTGTCCGCGACTGATACTGTCGCTGAAGGCGGGTCCATCGTTTACACCGCGACCCTGACCAACGCAGCGGGCTCGCCGGTGACCATCACCCTGAGCAACGGCGCGGTGATCAACATCGCTGCCGGCGCTACCACTGGCACCGTGACTGTCGACGCACCGAAAGACGACGTCTACAAAGACGCCGGAAAAGTTGAAGTCAGCATCGATAAAGCTGTCGGTGGCAACTTCGAAAACCTGGTGCCTAACACTACACCAGTCGTCACCGACGTGACCGACACCCTCGACACCAGCACCGTTTCGCTCACCGCGACTTCGATTGTTGGCGAGGGCGGCACCGTGGTTTACACCGCTTCGGTGAATGCTCCGGTCACCGGCGCTCCGCTGGTCGTCACCCTGTCG
>NZ_JBHFJB010000008.1:16661-19384 GCF_057334555.1 Pseudomonas sp. AGC41 | reverse complement strand
TCACCGCCGACCATCAGGTAGCGCAGGCTGGCAAAGGCCGGGGCCAGGGCGCCGGCGAACTGATGGAAGAGCCCGGCGGTGAGCCAGAGCACGCTGACTTCGTGGCGCAGCAGATGCTCGTTGAAACGTTCGGCGTCGAGCAGGGTGTCGCGAGGGCAGACCACCAGGCAGCCACCGTTGAGCAGCGCGGCCCAGATCTCCAGGGTGCTGGCATCGAAGGCCGGGTTGGCGGCGAGGGCGATGCGGTCCTGGGCGTTGAAATCGGCGAAGCCGTTGTTGCACACCAGGCGAGCCACGGCGCGATGGGGCACTTGCACACCTTTGGGCGTGCCGGTGGAACCGGAGGTGTACATGATGTAGGCCGCAGTTGCGACGGCTATCGGCACCGGTGGGCGCGGCGTGGCGGCAGCGCCGTGGGCAAGGGTGTTTTCCCAGGAAGCCAGGGCCAGGTAGCGGATAGCCGGATCCGCCACCGTCTCGGGCAGCTCATCGGTCAACAGCCAGGCGCTGCCGCAGTCGCGCAGCAGCGCGCCTTGCCGCTCCATTGGCGTGGCGGTGTCGATCGGTACATAGGTCGCCGCGTTCTTCAAGATGGCGAGGATCGACGCGACCAGCCGTGGACCGCGCGCCAGGCACAAGGCAACCTGATCCCCAGGCCGCACGCCTTGCTCGGCCAACCAATCCGCAAGTTGTTCGGCGCGTTGGTCAAGCTGGCGATAATTGAGCGATTGCTCGCCGTCCTGGATCGCCGTGGCTTCGGGGCGACGCCGTGCCTGCGTTTCGAACAATGCATGCAACGGCTCGTCTGCGGGGTAATCAAGGGCGGTGGCATTAAAAGCATGCAACACCTGCCCGCGTTCGGTTGCGCCGAGAATCGACAGTTCATCGAGGGCGCGCTGGTCATCCTCGACCATCGTTTGCAGCGTGGCGCACAAGGCCTGCCAGTGGCGCAGCACGGTATCCGCGTCGAACAGCGCCGTGGCATAGGTCAACCGACCGGCAATCGCGCCGTCGCGCTCGTGCAGGTTCAGCGTCAGGTCGAACTTGGCGCTGTCATCGCTTGTGTCCAGCGGCGTCAGCACCAGGGAGCCCAACTCCAGACTCGGCTGCGGCGCGTTCTGCCAGGCGAACAGCACTTGGAAAATCGGGCTGCAGGCGAGGGAGCGAGACGGGTTCAACGCTTCGACCAGATGCTCGAAGGCGAGCTCCTGATGGGCCTGGGCCTCGAGTGCGGTACGCCGAACCTGAGCGAGCAGTTGCGCAACCTGACGGACCTCACCCAGCCGCACCCGCAGCGCCTGGGTGTTGACGAAGAAGCCGATCAGCGGCTCGACCTCGGCCCGAGTCCGGTTCGCCAGGACCGAGCCGATTACCACGTCATCTTGTCCCGAGAGCCGTGCCAGCACGATCGACCAGGCTGTGAGGACTGTCATGAACAAGGTAGCGCCGTGGCGCTCGCTCAGTTGTTTGAGCGACTGGACCAATTGCTCGTCCATGTGCACGTCCAGGCTCGCGCCGGTGAAATCCTGATGCGTCGGGCGTGGACGATCCAGTGGCAGGTTCAACAATGGAGGGGCGTCTTCAAGCTGGCTGCGCCAGTAGGCCAGCTGGCCGGCGACCCTTTGCGCCTGGCGCGGCGAGCGTTGCCACAGGGCGTAATCGGCGTACTGGATGGCCAACGGTGGCAGCGGATCGGCCTGCCCGTTGAGGTAAGCCCGGTACAGTTCAGTCAGCTCCCGGGTGAGCACGCCCAGCGACCAGGCGTCGCCGACGATGTGGTGCAGGGTGACCAGCAAGACATGCTCCTGGTCGTCCAGGCGGAGCAGGCGCGCACGAACCAGTGGGCCGCGGGCCAGATTGAAAGGTGCCTGGGCTTCGGCGGCGCAGCGCGCCTGAAAGACCGCCTGCGGTTGGCCGCGCAGGTCCTCGTAGGGCATGACGAAGGCTTGCGCTGCGTCGACAACTTGCTCCGGCTCACCCTCTTCGGAGACAAAACGGCTGCGCAAGGCTTCATGCCGTTCAACGATGCGCGACAGCGCGGCACGCAACGCCGGTTCGTTTAGATCGCCTTGCAGGCGCAGCCCTCCGGCCATGTGATAAGCGGCGCTGGCCTGGGCATCCAAGTGGGCGATGAACCACAAGCGCTGCTGGGCAAACGACAGCGGCAGCCGCGCGGGCCTTGTTGTCGCGGGGATAGGCGCGGCGCCGTGTTGCCCGCTGCTGGCCAAGGCTTCGATAGCCCGGGCTTGACGTTGCAGGACAGGCTCATCGAAGACGGCGGCCAGCGGCAGTTCGACGCGCAACTGCTGACGCAACTGAGAGATCAGCTGCACGGCCAGCAGCGAATGGCCGCCGGACTGAAAGAAATGCTCGTCTCGACCGACCCGAGGCATTCCCAGCAGACGGCTCCAGATGGCCGCCAATTGCGTTTCCAACGGACCCTGGGGCGGTTCGAAATGGCCGCCCGCTGGCTGTTCCGGGGCCGGCAGCGCGCTGCGATCCAGCTTGCCATTGGGGGTCAACGGCAACCCTGGCAGGGCAACAAACGCGCTCGGTTGCATGTATTCCGGCAGCGTTGCCGCCAGCGCATCGCGCAGGTGTGCGTCGGACACCGCGACGCCGGGCTGGGCCACCCAATACGCCACCAGGCGAGGGCTGCCCGAGGCGTCATCGCGGGCCATCACCACGGCCTGTTGTACGCCGGGCACGCGGCCCAGCGCCGT
>NZ_JBHFJB010000008.1:7739-16641 GCF_057334555.1 Pseudomonas sp. AGC41 | reverse complement strand
AGCCGCGCACCTTCACTTGGAAGTCGTTGCGCCCCAGATAAAGCAATTGACCATCGGCGGTCCAGCGGCCGAGATCACCGGTGCGGTACATTCTGGCGCCGGGCTGGCTGGCAAACGGGTCGCCGAGGAAGCGCTCCTGGCTCAGGGCCGGTCGGTTCAGATAACCCCGAGCGACCCCGGCGCCGCCGATGTAGATTTCCCCGACCACGCCCAGTGGCACCAGTTGCCGATGGCCATCGAGGATGTACACCTGGGTATTGTCCAGCGGCCGGCCGATGCCGGGCACGAAGCCCTGCTCACGAGTCATCGAGACCCAGGTCGAGTAGGTGGTGGTTTCCGACGGGCCGTAAAGATTGCACAGGCGCTGCACCGCGCTCTGGGCGAATATCTGCTCGACCAGGCTCTGCTTGAGCGGCTCACCGGCCAGGTTGACCACCCGGGTCGAGGCCGGGATCGCCTGGGCACCGACCAGTGCGTCGAGTGCCGAGGGCACGCTGTTGACCAGCGTGACCGGTACCGGATGGTCGAGCAAGGCCAGGGCATTGCTCGCCACGTGCAGGGTCGCGCCAGCCGCCAGGGGGACGAAATATTCAAACACCGCCAGGTCGAAGTTGATCGACGTGGCAAAGAGGCTATCTCGCAAGCATTCAGCATCGAACGCATGCAGTGCCCAGTGCAGGAGATTGCAGGCATTGCGATGTTCGATCATCACGCCCTTGGGGGTGCCCGTGGATCCCGACGTGTAGATCACATACGCCAGGTGTTCGCCGCTCAGGCCAAGGTTGGCGGGATCCGGATCGTGGCTGGGCAGCTCGACCAGGCTGGCCTGGATATGGCTGTCGTCCAGGCACAGGAGCTCGCAACCATTGGGCGCCGGAAGGCTGGCTGCCAGCCCGCGAAGCGTCAGTAGGGCCCGTGGTTCGCTGTCCTGAAGCATGTGCAACAGGCGCTCGCGAGGGTAGCTCGGATCCAGCGGCACATATGCCGCGCCGGCCTTGAGAATACCGAGCAGGGCGACCAGCAGGTGCGGACCACGCTCAAGGCAGATCGCCACGCGGCTGTCGGGTACGACCCCGGCTTGCAACAAACGATGCGCCAGCCGATTGGCCTGGGCATTGAGCTGCCCGTAGGTCAACGGCGCCGAGCCGTCGGCGGCCTCGAAACGCGCGGCAATGGCGTCGGGGCGTTGTCCTGCTTGGCGCTCGATGGCCAGGTGCAGCAGGGCCTGGGCAGGCAATGGGCGGACAGTCGCATTGAAGCTGTGCAGTAGCTGATGCTGTTCTGCGGCAGGCAACACTGACAGATGGCAGGCAAGGCTTTGCGGGTGCCGTTCGAGGGCTTCGAGCAGATTCTGTAGCGCCGCGTTCAACCAGCCGAGCACCGGTATGGCGCCGACTTGAGCGTCGATTTGCAGGTTGAGCGAAAAGCCTTCGCCCAAGTCGTCCACCGACAGGTTGAACGGGTAGTTGGTGCGCTCCTCGCCGCCCACCACGCGCATGCCATCAAGCGCTGGAGCGTTTTCGGCAACAGCGCTGTGGCGGTAGTTGAGCAACGCCGAAAACAACGGTGTGCCGCTGGGCAGGGCGCTGCAGCGCTGGGCCAGGCCGAGCGGTGCGTGCTCGTGGGCAATCAGCCGGCTGAGCAACGCATGCGTGTCGCGTAGCGCCTGTTCCACCGGCACCGCCAGGCGCACTCGCAGCGGCAAGGTATTGATGAACAGGCCCATGGCGGTAGCGGCTTCGCCGGCGCCGAGCAACCGGCCGAACATCACGGTGCCAAACACCACGTCGTCGCGTTGGCTGGTCTTGCCCAGGACGAGCGCCCAGGCCAGATGAAATAGACTGGCGCTGCTCACCCCCAGCTTGCGCGCCAACTGCCGGATCCGGTCACTCAGAGCGCTCGCCAACGGTGCCTCCAGCGTCTGGACCTGGCTGCCATCGCCGCGTACGTCGAGCAGCCCGCACGGCGCGGTGGGTTCATCGATATCCCCCAGCAGCTCGGTGAAAAACGCCGCATGTTGGGCTTCGCTCAGACCCTGTCGGGCGCGCAGCACGAAATCCCTGAACGGCTGCGGTGGCGGCAATTCGGCCAAGCGCCCTTGCTGGATCGCCGCGACTTCCCGGACCAGCCGTTCCAGCGAGGTGTGATCCATCACCGCGTGGTGGTGCAGCAACTGCAGCAGCCATTCACCGGTGTCTGGGTCCTTGGCGGCCACGGCGCGCATCAAGGGCGCCTGGCGCAAGTCGAGGCGCTGCTGTCGCGGATCGGCGTGGGCAAGCAGCGTGGCCTCGACATCCTGCTGCGCGGTGATCACTTCAAGCGCCAGCGATGCCTGGCGCCAGACCACCTGTACCGGTTCGTCCAGGCCTTCCCAGGCCAGGGCGGTGCGCAAGATGTCATGGCGGGCGATGGCCTGGTTGAGCGCAGCCATGAAACGTTGCAGGCAGGGCTCATCGTCGAAGGCCAGCAGCACGTGCAGCAGATAGGTGTCGCCGCGCTGTTGGAGCAGGTGGTGGAAAAGAATGCCCGCTTGCAAGGGCACCAGCGGATAGATGTCCTGGATATTGGCGGCGCCGCCCGGCACTCCGGCTACGATGCTGGCGATCTGAGCGTCGTCCAGATGGCAGAGGTCGAGCATTGCCGGGGTGATGTGTGTGGTCCCCCTGGGCAACCCGCTGTCCTGGGCAGGCCCGTCCGCGGCTTGGCGCAAGGCGTCGATCAGCGCCGGCTTGTGGCTGCGCAGCAGGGCGATCAACGCCTGGTCGGCCAGGACCTGATCGTCAGCCACCACCGAAAGTTGATCGCCGCGCAATGACAGGGTCACACCACGCTGTTTGAGCAGGGCCAGCAGTTGAGCGGCAGTCACAGAAGCATCTCCTTCAAAGGGGTGGTGGCCGCGGCCAGACCGGCCAGGGTTGGGGCGCTGAACAATTGGCTGATATCGACCCGCAGGTTGTGCTGGCGCATGCGTTCGACCAAGGTCATGGCAATCAGCGAATGGCCGCCCAAGGCAAAAAAATTGTCGTGGCGGCTGACCCGCTCGACATTCAGCAGCTCGCACCAGAGCGCCGCCAGGGTGGTCTCGATGTCGCCTTGCGCAGGCTCATAGTGGGTTTGCACATAGGCCTGGGCGTCGGGTTCGGGCAGGGCGTTGCGGTCAAGCTTGCCGTTGGCGGTCAACGGCAGGCTGTCCAGGCGCACGTAGGCGCTGGGCAGCATGTATTCAGGCAAGCGCTCGCCAAGCACCGCACGGGCCTGGCTCGGTGTGGGCAGTGTCGGCCCTTGCAGATAGGCAACCAGCCGAACGCTGCCATGACGGTCGAGGCGGCCCACCACCACGGCTTGACGGACACCGGGCAACGCCAACAGGTGGCTTTCGATTTCCCCCAGCTCGATGCGGTGCCCGTGGATCTTCACCTGGAAATCCGTGCGGCCCAGATAGCTGAGGCTGCCGTCCAGCTCCCAACGGCCGAGGTCGCCGGTGCGGTACAGGCGCGCGCCGGGATGATCGGCGAACGGGTCGGCAACGAAACGCTCGTCGGTCAACGCTTCGCGCTGCCAGTAACCACGGGCCACGCCGTGGCCGCCGATATGAATTTCTCCAGCCACGCCCAACGGTGTGCGTCGACCGTGGGTGTCGAGCACCTGCACCTGTGTGTTGGGCAGTGGCCGGCCAAGGCTTGGCGTCGGATGGCTATCGAGCCAGGCGCTGGTGGTGTCGACGGTGCATTCGGTGGGGCCGTAGACATTCAGCACGCGCACCGCGTGCTCGTTGCGCAGTTGCGCCCAGAGTTCACTGGGCACCGCTTCGCCGCCGAGCAGGATGCGCTTTGGCAAGGGCGCGGCCTGAGCCGATGCCTGCCGGTGCCTGAGCAACGCTTGCAACTGAGTGGGCGTGCAGTCGAACAGCATGACCTCTTTGGCGTTCAGGTAGCCGAACAAGGCGCTGGCATCCAGTCGCACGTGTTTGGGGATGAGCACCAGGCAATGGCCGCTGAGCCATTGGCAGAGTTGTTGAACCGAGGCATCGAAGGCTACCGAGGCATTGAGCGAGCAGCGGGAACCGGGCGGCAGGTCGTCCAGGCGCTGGCGCAATCCGGCCCACAGATTGAGCACCGAGCGGTGTTCGACCATGACGCCTTTGGGTTGTCCGGTGGAGCCGGACGTGTAGATCAGGTAGGCCAGGTCGCTGGCCTGCTGGCCCAGCGCGGTCGCGTCCGGATCGTCAGTGCGGGCCTGCTGCCAGTTCGTAAGCGCTGCCGATTGGGCATCCAGGCTGATCAGCGGCCCGCCGGTAAAGGACGGTAGCCGGTCGCGCAGGTGCTCCTGGGTCAGCAGCGCCGCTGGTGCGCTGTCGTTGAGCATATGAGCCAGCCGCGTCGCCGGGTAGTCCGGATCCAGCGGTACATAAGCGCAACCGGCTTTCCATACCGCCAGCAAGGCGATCGCCAGATGGACCTCGCGCTCCAGGCAGACCGCGATGCGTTGGCCGCCCTGTATGCCTTGGGCGAGCAAGTGATGAGCGAGGCGATTGGCCTGTTCGTTGAGTTGACGAAAGCTCAGGGCCTGATGTTCGTCGATGACTGCCAGCGCGTCCGGGCTGCGCGCGACCTGTTCGGCGAAGCGTTGTTGCAACGTGGCGCCAGGCCCCGGTTCGGCCGACGCTGGATTCAGGCTGTCCAGCCGGGCCTCTTCTTCGGCGGGAAGTACCCGCAGTTGCAGAGCGTTGGTATCGCTGGCCTGTTCCAACGCTTCCACCAGCGAGCCCAACGCCTCCATCGTCAACCCGACGAGCCGGGCAGGAGCGTGGTCGGGATGAGTCTGGGCGGTCAGTTGAAACCCTTCGCCCAAGTCGTCCACCGCCAGATTGAAGGGGTAATGGGTGCGCTCTTCGCTGTGCAACAGGCTCATGCCCGGCATGGCCTGGGGAATGTTCGCCTGCCCGGCGTGGCTGTAGCGGTAATTGAACAATGCGCTGAACAGTGCGGTTCCCGCCGGTACCGCGCTGCACCGTTGAGCCAGCGCCAGTGGGGTCTGCTCGTGACTGAGCAGACCGTTCAAGGCCTGCTGTACCCGCGCGAGCACAACCTTCAGCGGATCGTTGAGGCGCACGCGCAATGGCAGGGTGTTGATGAACAGCCCCACCGATCGATCCGCGTCGACGCCAGCCTGCAGGCGTCCGAACAGCACCGTGCCGAAGACCACGTCATCGCGTCCGCTCAGACGGCTCAATACCAGCGCCCAGGCGAGGTGGCAGAGACTTGCCGCGCTCACCCCATGGCTGCCGGCCTGTTGGCGCAGACGCCGGGCCAGTGTGTCTGGCAGCGACTGCCGATGCTCCAGCGCCTGCCAGCGCGGGTCGGCGTCGAGGTCGATGCCAAAGGGCAGGGTAGGCTCTTCCAGGTCACCCAACTGCTCGCTGAAGAATTCCCGCGCCGCCGCCAAGGCCTGCGGTTGCCGCGCCTGGGCCACCAGACCCCGTGTGCTGGTGGGTGGCGGCAGCTCGGCCTGGCGGCCACTTTCGATCAGCGCGATTTCCTCGATCATCAGCTCCAGCGAGGTGTGATCGACCACCACATGGTGATGCAGGAGCAATAGCAACCAGCGCTCATGAACGGCGTCGAACGCTATGTGGGCCTCGATCAACGGGGCCTGGCGCAGGTCGAGTCGATAGCTGCTCGGATCAGTGCTGGCGTGCAGTTGCGCGGCGATGTCGGTGCCGGTCAACAGCGGGCGGCGCGGGATGAAGGTCACCTGGCGCAGGACCACCTGTAACGGTTCGTCGAGGTCTTCCCAGAGCACCAGGGTACGCAACGCGTCATGTCGGGCGATGACTTGCTCCAGCGCGGAGCAGAAACGTCGCAGGTGTTCTTCGTCGGTAAAGGACAATAGGCTGCGCAGTACGTAGCGATCGCCTGCGCTCTGCGCGCGATGGTGATAGAGCATGCCTTCCTGAAGGGGAGCCAGCGGATAGATATCCTGGATATTGCTCGCACCTCCAGGCACCCGCGCGGCGATCGAGTCGATCCGCTCCTGAGACAGCTCGATCAGGTCCAGCATTCCCGGGACGATACGTGCACAAGGGCTCGGAATGCCCGGCGCGCTTGCCTGGCGCACGGGTGCCGTGCCGAGTGTCTCCAGGCGCTGCGCCAAGGCAGCCAGACTCGGGCGTTCGAAAAGGCTGCGGATATCCAGGTCCCAACCGTTGCGGCGCAATTGCTCCAGCAGTTGCACGGCCAACAGCGAATGCCCGCCCAGGCTGAAAAAATCGTCATCGCGGCCGATATCCGCTTCGCCTAGCACCTGTGCCCAGATCGCCGCCAGGCGCTGCTCGGTGTCGCCGCGGGGCGCCTGTTTGGCGTGGCTGTCGGATAATGCAACGGGCAATGGCAGGGCTTGGCGGTCGAGTTTGCCATTGGGAGTCAGCGGCAGGCTGGCCATGACCACGCACGCGCCGGGGAGCATGTAGTCCGGCAAATGGCTCTGCAAATGGCTGCGCAGCCGATCCAGGTCCGGCGCGGGGACGGTAGGGTCGTCGACAACCAGATAGGCGACCAGGCGCGTATCGTCGCTGGGGCCGGGTTGGGCCAGGACTACCGCTTCACGGATGCCGGGCAGGGTAATCAGGCGGGCTTCGATCTCGCCGAGCTCGATGCGAAAGCCGCGTACCTTGACCTGGAAGTCGTTGCGCCCCAGGTACTCCAGCTGCCCATCGGCCCGCCAGCGGCCCAGGTCACCAGTACGGTACATGCGGGCTTGCGGGGCGCTGACAAAAGGATCGCGCAGGAAGCGTTCCGCGCTCAGCTGTGGCCGGTTCAGGTAGCCGCGCGCCACGCCCGCGCCACCAATATGGATTTCCCCGGCGACGCCCAGTGGCACCGGCTGGCGATGCCGATCAAGCAGGTAGATGCGGGTATTGTCCAGAGGACGGCCGATACCGCTGACGTAGCCTTCTTCGCGGGTCATCGAGACCCAGGTCGAGTAGGTGGTGGTTTCCGTCGGTCCATAAAGGTTGCAGACCCGTTGTGTGGCGCTGCGGGCAAACAGCTGTTCCACCAACCGCGCCTTCAAGGGTTCGCCAGCGAGATTGACGACCCGGGCCGTGTCGGGTATCGCACCGATCCTGACCAGTTCTTCCACGGCCGAAGGCACACTGTTGATCAGCGACACCGCGCTGGCTTGCGTCACCAGGGATAGGGCGTTATCGACCAGGTGCAAAGTCGCGCCGGCCGCCAGGGGGACGAAGCACTCGAACACCGCCAGGTCGAAGTTGATCGACGTGGCGAACAGGCTGTTTTGCATTTCATCCGGATGAAAACTGTGCAGGGCCCAGTGCAGCAAGTTGCAGGCGTTGCGGTGCTCGATCATCACGCCTTTGGGTTGCCCGGTCGAACCCGACGTATAGATCACGTAGGCCAGGTGCGCCGCCTGCAGGCCGATGACCTCGGGGTTGCCCTCAGGCAGGGCGGCCAGTCGCGCTTGCAGCGCTGGATCGTCGAGTTCCCAACGCGCGTCCGCGCTGATGGCGGACAGTCGTCCCGCCAGCGACTGGCTGCTCAGGACCAGGCGCGGCGCGCTGTCTTCCAGCATGTGCTGCAGGCGAGCCGTCGGGTAAGCGGGATCCAGCGGCACATAAGCCGCACCGGCCTTCAAGGTCGCAAGTAAGGCGACCAGCATCTGTGAGCCTCGCTCCAGGCAGATCGCCACACGGTCATCGGGGCGCAGCCCGGTTGCCAGCAAGGCATGGGCCAGTTGGTTGGCCTGGCGGTTGAGTTGGCCGTAGGTCAGCGTGTCCGAAGGGGCGCTGGCGGTCTCGACGCGGGCGGCGACGGCATCGGGACGCAACGCGGCCTGTTGTTCGAAAGGCTGGTGCAGCAAGGTGTCGCGCGGATGCGCGCGGTGTGTCGCATTGAAGTTTTCCAGCACCTGTTCACGTTGCCTCGCGGGCAGGCAATCCAATGTGCAGGCTTGGGCCGTTGGTGCCGTTTCCAGGGTTTGCGCGAGCACTTCAAGGGCTTGGATCATCTGTGCCAGGACGGCTTCGGGACACACCGAACGATGTATCTGCACGCTCAGGACAAAGTCATCGCCCAAGTCATCGATGTTCAGGCAGAACGGGTAGTTGCTGCGCTCCTCGCTACTCAGCAGGTGGACGCCCGGCAGGTCGAATTCAGGTCGCGCCGAGTGTTGCGCCTGGCTGTGACGGAAGTTCAGCAGGGCGCTGAACAGTGGTGCTTGGGTCGGTAGCGCGCTGCAACGCTGGGCCAGCGACAGGGGCGCATGTTCATGGGCCAGCAACTCGACCAGACGGCTATGGACCTGATGCAGCGCATCGCGCAGCGGCAGATCAAGGTTGATGCGCAGCGGCAAGGTGTTGATGAACATACCCAGGGCCCGGCCGACTGCCTGGCCGGCGCTGAAACGCCCGAACAGCACGGTGCCGAACACCACATCGTCGCGGCCGCTGGTCTTGCCGACCAGCATGGCCCAGGCCAGGTGGAACAGGCTGGCAACCCCGACGCCCTGGGCTTTGGCCAAGCGGCGCAAGCGCAGGGACAAGGCGGACTCGAGCGGGCAGTGCGCCTCGCGATTGTCTCGGCCGCTGCCTTGGATATCGTGCAGCCCGTAGGGCAAGGTCGGTTCGTCAAGGTCGCCAAGCCGCCGCCGGAAATACGCTTCGGCATTCGCTTGCCGTTGAGGTTCGCGTGCGTGGACGACGAACGGGCGAAACGCTATGCCAGGGGGAAGCGGGTGCTTGGGGTCGAGCATCAAGGCGCGGACTTCGGCAAACAGCAGGCCGAGGGTCGCGTGGTCGATTGCCAGATGATGGTGGATCAACTGCAACTGCCATTGTTGCAACGGCTCATCGAAGCGCACAAAAGCCTGCGCCAACGGCGCGCGG
>NZ_JBHFJB010000008.1:0-7719 GCF_057334555.1 Pseudomonas sp. AGC41 | reverse complement strand
GTGCACGCTCGGTAAAGTCCAGCCCGTCGGCGAGGCTGGACACCGGCAGGCGCGCTGTGCGCCAGACCACTTGCACCGGTTCGTCGAGGCCTTCCCAGAGCACGGCGCTGCGCAGGATGTCGTGGCGGGCAATCACCTGGTCGAACGCGGCGATGAAGGCTTGCAGGCGTTCGCGGTTGTCGAAGGCGAGAGTGGCGCGCAGCAGATAAGCATCATCCTCAGGTTGCAACAAATGCTGGAACAACAGGCCTTCTTGCAACGGGGCCAGGGGATAGATGTCCTGTACGTTGGCCGCGCCGCCCTCGACGCTGGCAATGATGCGGTCTATCTGTGCCTGGGACAGGCGTACCAGAGGCAGCCTGTGCGGAGTGATTTGCCCATCCAGCGCAATTGATGCTGTTGGCTGTGGTTCGAGAGCCTCGACGGCTGTGCCCGGCGGCTGCAAAGCCAGGGCAAGGTTTAGCAACTGAGGGGCGTTGAACAGCGTGCCGACGTCCAGGCTCCAGCCTTCCGCGCGCATCCGCTCGACCAGTTGCACCGCCAGCAAGGAGTGGCCGCCCAGGGCGAAGAAGTTGTCCTGGCGACCAACCCGCGGCACGCCGAGGGCGTGCGCCCAAAGTTCGGCCAGACGGGTTTCCAGCGGCCCTTGCGGCGCTTCGTAGCGGTGCAGCGCGAAGTGGTTTTCGTCGGGCTCGGGCAGCGCGCGGCGGTCGAGCTTGCCGTTGGCGGTCAGGGCGAACGTGTCCACCTTGACGAACGCGGCGGGCAGCATGTAGTCGGGCAGCACAGCGGCCAGGCGCGTACGCAGTTCGTTGGGTTGCACGGCGCCGGTGGCGCTGAAGTAAGCCAGCAAGCGTTGCTGGGCATCGGCCAGCACCACCGCTTCGGTCACCTCGGGCAAGGCCTTGAGTTGTGCCTCGATCTCGCCCAGTTCGATGCGGAAACCGCGGATCTTGACCTGGAAGTCGTTGCGCCCGAGGAACAGCAACACGCCGTCGGCACGCCAGCGTGCCAGGTCACCAGTGCGGTACAAACGCGTGCCCGGTTGGAACGGGTTGGGCACGAAGCGCTGCTCGCTCAGTTGCGGCTGGTTCAAATAGCCCAGCGCCAACCCGTCACCGCCAATGTACAGCTCGCCGACAACGCCGATGGGCAGCGGCCGGCGCTGCGCGTCGAGCACATAGACCTGGGTGTTGCCGATGGGCCGGCCGATAGGAATGTCACCGGCCAGGGCGTCGTCGAGGGTGATGCGGTGGGTGGTGGCGAAGGTGGTGCTTTCGGTCGGGCCGTAGCCGTTGAGCAAGTGCTGGGGCGGTGACTCGCGCAGCACCTGGGCGATCCGCCGCGGGTCGAGCACGTCACCGCCGACCATCAGGTAGCGCAGGCTGGCAAAGGCCGGGGCCAGGGCGCCGGCGAACTGATGGAAGAGCCCGGCGGTGAGCCAGAGCACGCTGACTTCGTGGCGCAGCAGATGCTCGTTGAAACGTTCGGCGTCGAGCAGGGTGTCGCGAGGGCAGACCACCAGGCAGCCACCGTTGAGCAGCGCGGCCCAGATCTCCAGGGTGCTGGCATCGAAGGCCGGGTTGGCGGCGAGGGCGATGCGGTCCTGGGCGTTGAAATCGGCGAAGCCGTTGTTGCACACCAGGCGAGCCACGGCGCGATGGGGCACTTGCACACCTTTAGGCGTGCCGGTGGAACCGGAGGTGTACATGATGTAGGCGACATCACCCCCACCGTTCAACGACGCGGATGGGCGGATGCCTGGCTCCTCGGCCAGGGACTCGACGTCAATGACAAGCACACCGTCCTGCGACGCGATGCTGTCGCCCGCACTGAGCAACCAGGCACTGCCGCAATCGGCCAGTACCCGCGCCCGATGCGCGGCAGGGGCGTCCCGGTCGATGGGGACATAGGCCGCTCCGCGCTTCAGGACTGCCAGGATCGACACGATCAGCGTCGTATTGCGCTCCATGCAGATGGCTACGAGACTCCCGGCCTCTACGCCGTAGCCCGCCAGGTGACCAGCCAGTTGTTCGGCGCGCTGGTTGAGCTGGCGATAGCTGAGCGAGTGCGCGCCGTCCAGCAGCGCAGTGGCTTCGGGTCGAGTCCGTGCCTGTGCCTCGAACAGCGCAACCAGCGAATCGTCGGCTGGATAGTCGCGGGCGGTGGCGTTGAAGTCGACGATGACCTGGCACTGTTCCTGGTTGTCGAGCAGCGGCCAATCGGCCAACGCCCGACCCGGCTCGGTGAGTACCTGCTCGGTCAGGTGTTCGAGCCGTCGCAGGTGCGCAGTGATCTGCTCGGCGCTGAACAGTCGCGGGTCATAATTGAGTTCCAGGAACGGTTCGGTTTGCGCTTCGTAGTCGCGCAGGTAGATCGCCAGCGGGTAGTGCTCATAGCCGTTGTGCCAGGTGCGCAAGGCGCACTGCGCCGCTCCCAGGTTCACATCCCCCGGGTATTGCTCGATCGATAACATCAGTTCAAAAAGGTGACCGGGATGGCCGGCGCGTGCCCGCAGTTCACGGTGCAAGGATTGCAGCGGATAACGTTGATGCCGATAGCTGCGCAAGGTCTGGCGAGCGACCTGTTGCATGGCCTGGACAAAGCTGGCCTGCGGATTGACCTCGACCGCCAGCGGCAGCACCGATGAAAACATGCCCACGGTGCGTTTTTGCAAGGCGTTGGCCCGGTTGTGCACGGGCAGGCCGATCACCAGGCTTTCGCGCTGGTCGGTCACTCGACTGAAGTAGCTGGCCAACAAGGCGCTCAGGCAGTGACTCAGAGTAGCCCCGTGGGTTTTCGCCAATTGGCCCAAGCCATTCAGGCGTCGCCGTCCTAGCGGCCAGACTGCCTGGGCGCTGGGCATATGAGCGGTGGTGTCGGCTTGCGGTTGATTTGCAGTGCCTGGCGCCCGGGTGGGTTGGAATAACGGTTCTGGCAGGGCGGGAAACTGCTCCAGCCAGTATTCCCGCGCCTTGTCATGGCGCGCCGAGTCGAGGTAGGCCTGATCGTCGCCGACGAAGGTACGGTAGCCCCGCGCCAGGTCCGGATCCGGCATCGGTTGCTCACCGCGCAAGAATTGATTATAGGCGGCGCTGACTGCCTGGCCGACCAGGCCCACCGAGGTACCGTCGCAGATCAAATGGTGATACCGGCTGTTCCACAACGCCTGGGTATCGGACAACTGGAACCATTCCATGGCCCACAGTGGCTGCTCGTAAAGCACGAACGGCGTGCGGTTCAGGCGGGTGATGGCGGCGATGGCCTGGGCGTGCGGCTCGGGTTCGCCGCGCCAGTCATGGTAGGAAAAGGGTACTTCCAGATCGGCGATGACTCGCTGCTGCACCTGCCCGTTGTTTTCGCTGACCATCAGCCGCAAGGCATCGTGTTGCCCGACGACGAAGCGCAGCGCGGCGGCAAACACGGCAAGGTCTACCGCGCCGTCGATTTGTACCGTGACGCCAATGTTATAGGAGGGGATATCGGGCGATAACAACTGGTCGAGCCAGACGGACTGCTGAGTGGAGCTCAACGAAAAGCATCGCGATTCGGTCATGATACGTCCATGTAATTAAGGCTTATCCAAAGTCGACCCCAGGAAGTGGGGCCGGCAAGCGTCCGTGGCACATCACCTTGCCAACGGAGCATCAAGAAGTGACAACGTTCGGCCCGGACTGTTCACTGATGCGACGTCCCATGACCGTTTCTTTTCTAGCCGCGCGCTAAAAATAGGCCGCAAGTGCCAAGTGGTCAACCGGAGCGGGAGCGCAAAAAAACAGAGGTCTGATGTCTGCAGCGGCGACCTGCGCGCATTGGAAAGTTGCGAGAGGTAACTGTCGCCTATACGCGCGTCCGGTGGAGCGGCACTTTTGCAGAGCGATTGGCTGTTTTCTGCGGCGAAGCAGGGCAGTTGAATCGCGCCCTAACCCTTCAACCTGCTCCAGAATTCCTCTGCCGCTGCGCTGATCGGCGCGGTTGGGCGGGTGAGATGGATTTCCAAAGGGATATCCCAGCTTTCATCCAGCGCTCGGACCAGGCGCCCGTCAGCCATTTCCTGTTCGGTCAGGCTTTTCGGCAGCCAGGCGACGCCCTTGCTTTCCAGTGCCATGGACATCAGCACCGCGGCGAGATGGCTGCTGAACAGCGGCTTGAGGTGCAGGTATTCCTCCTTGCCGTGGAGTCGGTGAGCGACGATACGCCCGAGCCCCGATTCGTGGGTGTAGGCCAGGTAGGGCAACGTCGCCGGTGAGGTACCGAAATTGGCCGAGGCACTCGCCAAGGGTATGAGGACGTCCACGCCGACTTTTTTTCCGCTGAATTGATCAGGCGCCAACAGTGGCGGTACGTCGGGGTGCCGATGGCAGAGCAGGAACTGCACCTGACCGTGAATCAGCATCTGCTCGCACACCGCCATGCTGTCCGAGTGCAGGCGCACGGCATCTATCGGCGCGCCATTCTCGGCGCTCCTCAGCCAGCGCGGAAAAAACGTGAACGACAGCGAATGCGTGGCTGCAAACTGCAGCGTCTTGGCGGCCACTCCGGCGACTTCCTGGGCCTCGGTGCGCAGCCTGTAGAGGCGCCTCGCAGCCTCCTGGGCGCTGGGCAGAATCTGTCTTCCGGCCTCGGTCAGCGTCGCGCCCTGAGGCGTGCGTACAAACAGGTCCACGCCCATCCAGTTTTCCAGCGAACGGACCCTGCGACTGAAAGCCGGCTGCGTGACGTGACGCGCTTCGGCGGCGCGAACGAAGCTGCCGTACTCCGCAAGCGCTGAAAAATCTTCTAGCCAGACGAGTTCCAAAGGCAATGCCTCCTGTGCATAGGGCGCGGCATTAATAGCATTGGGCGGGTTTCGTCGCAAAGCATAACGTGAGGCCAACCACAACAAGAGGAACCGCTCATGCGTATCGTCGACATCCGCGAAAAAACCGTTTCCATCGCCTCTCCGATTGCCAATGCCTATATCGATTTTTCGAAAATGACCTGCTCGGTCGTGGCGGTTGTCACGGATGTGATTCGCGATGGCAAACCGGTGATCGGTTACGGTTTCAACTCCAACGGTCGCTACGGCCAGGGCGCCCTGATGCGTGATCGATTCCTGGCGCGAGTCACCGAGGCCGACCCGGAAACGCTGATCGACCAGGAACATGCCAACCTGGATCCGTTCGCCATCTGGAAAACCCTGATGACCAATGAGAAACCGGGCGGCCACGGCGAGCGTTCAGTGGCCGTCGGCACCATCGACATGGCCGTGTGGGACGCGGTCGCCAAGATCGAAGGCAAGCCGCTGTATCGCCTGCTGGCCGACCGTTATCGCGGCGGCAAGGCGGATGACAAGGTCTGGGTCTACGCGGCGGGGGGTTATTACTATCCCGGCAAGGACCAGAGCAAGCTCAAGGCAGAAATGCAGGGCTATCTGGATCGTGGTTATGACGTGGTCAAGATGAAGATCGGCGCGGTGCCACTGGAGGAAGACATCCGGCGCATCGAAGCGGTGCTTGAAGTGGTCGGCGACGGCCGGCGACTGGCAGTCGATGCCAACGGCCGCTTCGATCTGGAGACCGGTATCGCGTACGCCGAAGCCATCAAGCAGTACAACCTCTTCTGGTACGAGGAAGTCGGCGATCCGTTGGACTACGCGCTTCAGGCCGAGCTCGCCAATCACTATGAACTGCCGATGGCGACCGGTGAGAACCTGTTCTCTCATCAGGACGCGCGCAACCTGCTGCGACACGGCGGCATGCGCCCGGATCGCGATTACCTGCAGTTCGATTGCGCCCTGTCCTACGGGCTCGTGGAGTACATGCGCACCCTGAAAGTCATGGAAGAGATGGGTTGGTCCTCGCGCCGCGTGGTGCCCCACGGTGGCCATCAGATGTCCCTGAACATCGCCGCCGGTTTGCACCTGGGCGGCAACGAGTCGTACCCCGATGTGTTCCAGCCGTTCGGTGGTTTTGCTGACGGCATCCGCGTGGAAAACAGCTACGTCGGCCTGCCGGATATTCCTGGCGTCGGTTTCGAAGCCAAGTCTGCCCTGTACGCGGTGATGCGCGAGCTGGGCGAGGGCTGATCGTCGTCATGCCGCAGTCGCCAACGAGGCTGCGGCATCGGGCGTCGCACATGACGCCTGCCACATGCCCATCACAACAATAAAATGAGGTGCTCTCGTGGAAATCTCCAAGTCTCGCTGGTACAGCCAGCTGTATGTGCAAGTACTGATAGGTATCGTGATCGGCGCAGCGATCGGTTACTTCATCCCGAATCTCGGGGCCAAGCTCCAGCCCTTCGCCGATGGCTTTATCAAACTCATCAAGATGCTGTTGGCGCCGATCATCTTCGGTACGGTGGTCGTGGGTATCGCCAAGATGGGCAGCATCAAGGAGGTCGGACGGATTGGTGTGAAGGCGCTGATCTACTTCGAGATCCTTTCGACCATAGCGCTGGTCGTCGGCCTGGTGGTGGTCAACGTCGTCAAGCCTGGCGTCGGGATGAACATCAATGCCAACTCCCTTGATGGCAGCTCCATCAGCAAGTACAGCCAGGCGGCGAGTGAGCAGGGCGGCACTGTCGAATTTTTCCTCAATATCATTCCGCAGACATTCGTCGGCGCATTTTCCAATGGCGTCATGCTCCAGGTGATTCTGCTGTCGGTATTGATGGGCGTCGCCCTGGTGCAAATGGGCGAAACCAGCAAGCCGCTGATCAACACCATCGATCTGTTCCTGCAGGGGCTGTTCAGGATAGTCGCGATGGTCATGCGCCTGGCGCCGATTGGCGCGGGCGCCGGCATGGCGTTCACCATCGGCAAATACGGCATCGGCACCTTGCTGTCGCTGGGCCAGTTGCTGGTCGCTCTGTATGTCACGACGCTGATTTTCATCGTGGTCGTGCTGGGCGCGGTCGCCCGATGGTCGGGGATGCCGCTGATGCAGTTTCTTCGTTATTTCAAGGACGAGATCCTCATCACGCTGGGGACCTGCTCGACCGAAGCGGTGCTTCCGCGAATGATGGTCAAGCTTGAAAAACTCGGCTGCAGAAAATCAGTCGTGGGCATGGTCTTGCCCACCGGGTACACCTTCAATGCCGACGGCACCTGCATCTACCTGACGATGGCGGCGATCTTCATCGCCCAGGCCACCAATACGCCGCTGACGTTCATGGACCAGATGATCCTGCTGGGCGTGTTCCTGCTCACATCAAAAGGCTCGGCGGGCGTTGCCGGCGCCGGTTTCGTGACCCTCGCCGCGACACTCACCACGATTCATTCCATCCCCTTGGTCGGGTTGGTGTTGCTGCTGGGCATCGATCGATTCCTCAATGAAGCACGGGCGGTGACCAACCTGATCGGCAATGGAATCGGCACCATCGCCATTGCCAAGTGGGACAACTCCTTCGACGTGCAAGCCTGCGAGCGCGAGATCGCGGCGATGAAACAGGAGAAAGCCGATCGAAAGGCGCTGTTGGCGCATAAATGACGACGCCGACCGGCCATGCGGGTTCATAGCTGCCCGGATCGGCATACACGTACAGGCTGGGCCTGCCGTCTTGCACTTCTTCAAGCAGGCGCAAGCCTTGCCAGTGGAACAGGGTGCGATTACTGGGTTCGCTGGCGTCGTCGTTGTACACCAGCTTGCTGATCCGCCGGCCCAGCGGGTCGTAGCCAAACACCACCCGTTGGCGCAGGGCACCGTTCTGTTGATGCACGCCGATCAGTCTGTGTTC
>NZ_JBHFJB010000007.1:14561-22406 GCF_057334555.1 Pseudomonas sp. AGC41 | reverse complement strand
TAGCTGGCTTGGGCAATCAACTCAAGCGTTGCATGAAAGTTGAAGGCATTGGCCTGTTGAGTGGTGCCCGTTTGCTCACGTCGTTTCAGCGTGGGGATTTCAGAAATGCCGATGCCTTTATCGCTTTTCTAGGCCTAGACCTGCGTATATCGGATTCAGGGAAAAAGAAGGGGCGCCGCTGCCTGTCTAAGCGAGGTGACCCGGAGGCACGTCGATTGATGCATAACGCCGCGATGTCGGCGAGGCGCACAGCGGCATGGAAGGGTTTTTATGAGGCACTGAGGACCCGGGGGCTCAGCACAACCGAAGCATTAGTCGCACTGGCCCGCAAGCTTGCCCGAGTGGTATTCGCCCTGCTGAAGAATCAGAGCGAATACTTACCGAAAGGCATTTAAGGGGTAGCCCTGCACCATAGAATCTCCCACAGTTTAATCGGCTGCGGCCACGAAATTTGTATACGGCACAGAATCCTGTGGGAGCGAGCTTGCTCGCGAAGACGGCGGCAAGTCCAACCTTGCTGTAACCGAACCGCCGCTATTGCGAGCAGGAATCAACCCCGTTGCGGCCCAAACTCCACCACCGGCATCTGCCGCTTCATCAACACTTCACCCTTGCGAATCGAGTAAAGCGGCAGGCCCTGGCTGCGGATCACTTCGTAGTCGCTGTCGGCCGAAAGGATCAACAGGTTCGCCGGGCGTCCGGGCTCCAGCCCGTAACGTTCGCCCAGGGCCATGGCCTTGGCGCTGTTGTCAGTGACCAGATCCAAAGCGCTTTGCAGGTTGCGGTAGCCGAGCATATGGCAGATGTGCAGCCCGGCTTCGAGCACGCGCAGGATGTTGCCATTGCCCAACGGATACCACGGGTCGACGATCGAGTCCTGGCCGAAGCAGACGTTCATCCCGGCTTCGAGCAATTCATTGACCCGGGTGACGCCACGGCGTTTGGGGAAGTTGTCGAAGCGCCCTTGCAGGTGAATGCTTTCGGTGGGGCAGGATACAAAGCTGATGCCCGAGTGCCCAAGCAGGCGGAACAGCTTGGCGCAATAGGCGTTGTCGTAAGAGCCCATGGCCGTGGTGTGGCTGGCGGTGACCCGGGCGCCCATGTCGCGGCTGCGGGCCTCTTCGGCGAGTACCTCGAGGAAGCGCGAGTGCGGATCGTCGGTTTCGTCGCAATGCACATCCACCAGGCAACCGGTGCGCTCGGCCAGGTCCATGAGGAATTTCACCGAGCTGACGCCCTGGTCGCGGGTGTACTCGAAATGCGGAATGCCGCCCACCACGTCGGCGCCCATGCGGATGGCTTCTTCCATCAGCTCGCGACCACTGCGGTAGGACTCGATGCCCTCCTGGGGAAACGCGACGATCTGCATGTCGACCAGATGACGGCTTTCCTCGCGCACTTCCAGCATTGCCTTGAGCGCGGTGAGCGTCGGGTCGGTCACGTCGACGTGGGTGCGCACATGCTGGATGCCATGGGCGGCGAGGGCCTGGAGAGTCTTCCTGGCGCGGGTTTTGGTGTCTTCATGAGTGATGGTGGCCTTGCGTTCGCCCCAACACTCGATGCCTTCGAACAGCGTACCGCTCATGTTCCAGCGCGGTTCGCCGGCGGTCAGGGTGGCGTCCAGGTGAATGTGCGGCTCGACGAAGGGCGGCACCACCAGGTTGCCGCCGGCGTCGAGGTCTTCGGGGCCCAGGCTGGGGGCCTCGGTCTGGCGGGCGATGCTGGCGATCAGGCCGTTTTCCAGGTGCAGTTCATGCAAGCCTTCGCGGTTGCGCAGGCGGGCGTTGATGATGTGCATCAAGCGAGTCCTTTATAGGTCTTGTAGGGGCGCGTCAGCGGTGCGAATACCCATTACGCCGATCAATAGCACATACGTTAGCGCGCCGGTGGCGATTCCTACCAGCGGCGCGACCCAGGGTGAATTGAAGGCGGCCACCGTGCCGACGCCGTAAGCGCACAGCCCGGGCCAGTTGAAGGCCGGCAGTTGCGCCGCGGCCAGGCGCGGATAGCGGCCACGCCAGCGGAAGAAGAAGTCGGCCATGATCACCCCGCCAATCGGTGGGATCACGGTGCCGAGCAGGATCAGGTACGGCACCAGCAAATCGTACATGCCCAGCAGCGCCAGCAGCGTGCCGATCACCGCGCCGGCCAGTGTGACGGTCTTGCGTCGGCGGGTGCGCAGCAGGTTGCAGCCGGCCACGGCAAAGTTGTAGATGGTGTTGTCCTGGGTGCTCCAGATGTTGAGCAGAAGCATCGCCATCGCCGCCATGGCGAAACCTTGCAGCAACAAGACTTCGACCACATCGGGCTGCTGGTAGACGATGGCTCCGTAGGCGCCGATCAGCACCATCAGGCCATTGCCGAGAAAAAAACCGATCAGACTGGCCAATACCGCGACCTTTGCCGAACGGGAGAAGCGCGTCCAGTTGGTCGCCTGGGTGGCGCCGCTGACGAACGTGCCGAACACCAGCGTGATCGCGGTGGACCAGTCGAGGCTGCCGGTGGGCACTACCGCGAGCAGGCCATCGAAGCCACCGACCTGCTGCGTGGCGACCCACATCGAGAGGATCAGCAACAGCATCATCGCCGGCACGGCGACGTACGAGAGGATTTCCAGTCCGCGATAGCCGATGTAGGCCGTGGCGCAGAAGCCCAGCCCGAACAGCACCATCAACCCCAGGACGGTGCCCTGGCTCATTTCGAAATACTTGCCCAGCACCACCGCCGCGGTGGCCGTGCCCCAGGCGTACCAGCCGATCTGGGTGAAGCCCAGGATCAAGTCGCTGAGCTTGCTGCCCACCTCGCCAAAACAGAAGCGGCCCATCAGCACCGAATTGAGCCCGCTCTTGAAGGCGATGTAACCCAGGCTCGCCGCGTACAGGCCCAGCAGCAGATTGCCGATGACAATCACGCCGAGCATCTCGGCGAAACCGAACGCCACGCCCAACTTGCCACCGGCAAACATGGTCGCGGTGAAAAAAGTGAAACCCAGCAGCACCATGGCAGTGGAGGCCAGACCCTTGCGGGCATGCATCGGGACTTCGCTCAAGGGATAGTCGTTACCGGGATCGTTCTGAGTCATGTGGCGGTCCTTGCGAAGGAGAGAATGTCGCAAGCGTGCAGCGGCCGTGCCAAACGAGTGATCGCCGGTTATTTATAGCCAATGGGTGGACCGGGTGGGCTTCGAGGAGCAAAAGCGGTGCAGGGAGTGGATCAAATTGGAACACGGATCGTGTTACTCAGCAGTACCTTGTGGGAGCGAGCCTGCTCGCGAATGCGGTATATCAGTCGATGGCTATTTGACTGATCGGACGCTTTCGCGAGCAGGCTCGCTCCCACAAAGGTTGCAGGGGCCCTCAGGCTGGCGAGTGCGACGGCAAGAACCGCATCACCGCCGCGACGATCGCTTCCGGCGCGTCCTCCTGGACCAGATGCCCGGCATTCGGTACAGGATGGAACAGCGCCCCCGGGATCATCTTGTGCAACGCCCGGCCGCGCTCGATGGGGATCCACTGGTCATCCTCGCCCCTCATTCGCCGTGGTAGATGCAGCCGCTGGTGCAGGTCTCGTGGATGCGGATGGCGCTGAGTTCCGGCAGCAGCGGCTTCAACTCGTTCCAGATCCACTTGGCCAGGACTTCGCTGGTGGGGTTCTCCAGACCGGGGATGTCGTTGAGGTAGTTGTGGTCCAGGCGCTCGTAGAGCGGCTTGAAAATCGCCTTGATTTCCGAGAAGTCGCGAATCCAGCCGGTGTGCGGGTCGATGTCGCCACTGAGGTGGATCGCCACCTTGAACGAATGACCATGCAGGCGTCCGCATTTGTGGCCTTCCGGCACGTGGGGCAGGCGGTGGGCGGATTCGAAGGTGAACTCTTTGAAGATTTCCACAGATTTGGCTCTTTAAATGGACGGTCGCGAGGCAGGCGGCGCAGTTTATCAGTTTGATCCCCGCGTTGCGCGAGCGTGCTGACTAAAGGGTCAGCAAACGCTCGCCCAGCCCACCGTTGGCGGTCAGTTCGAGGAACTCGTCGCCGAGGCGGCGGCTTTCGTCCATTGCGGTGCGCCAGTATTTGCGGCGGGCCGGGTCATCGCCCATGAAACGCTTGAAGTCGTTGCGGTCCGGCAGTTTGCCGTAGGGCAGGCGAGCCAGGTATTCGCGGGACGGCGCCAGCAGCAGCACATCCTGCAAGCGCGAGGTATCGCCTCGGCGCCATGGCAGGCCTTTGTCGAACCAGCCGGGAATGACCCGATCGGTGAAGTGCGGATAGAGCACGATGTCCTCGCCGCTATAGGGCAGGTCAAGGTGGTAATCCAGCAGGCCGCCATCGCGGTAGGTGCCCGCGCCGGCGCCGGGCAGGTCGCGCACGCCTTCCATGATCATCGGGATCGAGCCCGACGCCAGCAGTGCCTGGCGCAGGTTGCCGGCCTCCAGCGGCACGAAGCGCGAGGGGAAGTCCGTCAGCGGATGGAGCGGGGGAGCCAGGCGCGGGTCGTGGATGATCAGCCTTTCGAAATGCCGCGACAGCCGCGCCCGGCCGCGCAGGTTGTCGGCGATCACCGAGGACAGCCCCAGGCCCAGCCGGCCGCGATGGTCCTGCGCCAACAGGCCATGACTCTTGACTACCATGATGTTGAGCCGGTAATGCGGGTTGTCGAGGATCGTCAGGTCGCGACCTTCAAGCAGGTCGTCAAGCATGCGCTGCGAGCTCTGGCTGACCCCGGCCATGGTCACGCCTTTGGCGAAGCTCTGCTCGTTGTACAGGATGCCCAGGCGGCGAATGCCCTCGGCGGCGTCCGGCAGACAGGCGCTGGCGAAGCGCCAGGAGCCGACCGATGCGCCGATCAGCGAGCGCTCCCGCGGCGCGGCGGGCAGCCATTCGCCGAACAGCGCCAGGTCCAGCCCCTGGATACCCAAGGCCTTCGGCCCTCCGGCGGCGCCCGGCAGGATGCCGACATCGGCGGCCTGAAGGCCTGCCTGGCGGATGCGCTTGAAGGCGCGACGGCCGGCCTTCAGAGTCAGCGCTGGGAACTTGATGTGAATGGCGGTCATACCGGTCTCGGATAGGTGCAAGCAGCTGATTATAGCGACACAGAAGACCTGTGGGAGCGAGCCTGCTCGCACATTGATCCGGGTTCAATGATGGCAATTCAGTTTCAGTTAAGTTCGTCCCGATACAGTTCCCCGCTGAAGATTATAAAAAGGAGATAACCCGTGAACCGCCTCACTGCCTTTTGCATCGCGACGCTCATGGTCATGGGTACGGGTCTGGCCCAAGCCCGGGACCTCAGTGCCACTGAGGCCCAAAAACTGCTGGACGCTGGTACCATCCTGCCTTTTGATCAGCTCAACGCTGCTGCCCTGGCCAAACACACTGGCGCCACGGTGACCGATACCGAGCTGGAAGAGGAATACGGCAAGTACCGGTACAAAGTGGATCTGCGTGATGCCAACGGCATCGAGTGGGATCTGGAACTCGACGCCGTGACTGGCGAGGTGCTGAAGAATCATCAGGATACGTAATGAAGCTTAATCTGCGCGCCCGCAACCGTTGGGCGCTGGCGCTGCTGGTGTGTTGTTCGATGGCCGTGGCCCGTGACCTGGACCAGGACGAAGCCCTGCAATTGCGCCAGCAGGGCGTGATCCTGCCCTTGGAGCATCTGCTGCAACAGGCGCTGGACCGCCATCCCGGCGCCAAGTTGCTGGAGGCCGAGCTGGAAGAAAAGCACGGCATCTACATCTACGAAGTCGAGCTGCTGGACACCGACGGCGTCGTGCGCGAACTGGACCTGGAGGCCGCGACCGGCCGTTTACTCAAAGATAAGGAAGACTGATGCGCCTGCTATTGGTGGAAGACCACGTTCCCCTGGCCGACGAACTGATGGCCGGGCTCGCCCGGCAGGGCTACGCGGTCGATTGGCTCGCAGACGGGCGCGACGCGGTGTATCAGGGCAGCAGCGAGCCCTACGACCTGATCATTCTCGACCTTGGGTTGCCTGGCGTGCCGGGGCTCGAGGTGCTGGCGCAATGGCGCGCTGGCGGCTTGACCACCCCGGTACTGATCCTCACCGCGCGTGGCTCTTGGGCCGAGCGCATCGAAGGGCTCAAGGCCGGCGCCGATGATTACCTGACCAAACCCTTTCACCCTGAAGAACTGCACCTGCGCATCCAGGCGCTGCTGCGTCGCTCCCACGGCCAGGTCAACCAGCCGACGCTCCAGGCGGCCGGGCTGCACCTGGATGAAGGGCGCCAATGCGTGATTCGTGACGGTGCGGAAATCCAGCTGACCGCCGCTGAGTTTCGCCTGTTGCGCTATTTCATGCTGCACCCGGAACAAATCCTCTCCAAGAGTCATCTCGCCGAGCACCTGTACGACGGTGAAACCGAGCGCGATTCGAATGTGCTCGAAGTCCACGTCAACCACCTGCGGCGCAAACTGGGGCGCAGCGTGATCGAAACCCGTCGCGGCCAGGGCTACCTGTTCGGCGGGCAGGCGCAGTGAGATCCATCCAGCGGCGCCTGAGCCTGGGCCTGATCGGTGTGATGGTGGTGGTCGGCCTGGTGCTCGCGCAGACCAGCCTGTGGTTGTTCGAGTTGGGTTTGCAGCGCTACCTCGAAGCCGGGTTGCGCAATGACAGCGAGAACCTGCTGGTGGCCCTGGTCCGCGGCCCGCGAGGGTTGCAACTGGACGAGCGACGTTTGTCGCCGGCTTACCTGCGGCCGTTTTCGGGGCATTATTTCCGCATCGATTTTGCCGACGAGCATTGGCGCTCCCGCTCCCTCTGGGACCAGGAACTGCCCCGGCTCGACCATCCGGGCCTGCACAGCAACCTGCAACTGGGCCCCGAAGGTCAGAAGCTGCTGGTGCTGCGCACTGACTACCGGCGCCTGGGCCAGGCGATTTCGATCAGCGTGGCCCAGGACTACACGCCGGTGCGTGACAGCTTCCTGCGGATGCAGCAGGTGGGCCTCGGCCTCGGCTTGGCGGGATTGCTGTTGATCCTGCTGTTGCAACGGTTCACGGTACAGCGCGCGTTGCGTCCGTTGGAAAAGGCCCGGGAGCAGATCGCCCAGTTGCAACGCGGCCAGCGTTCGCAACTCGACGAACAAGTGCCGCGGGAGCTGGAGCCACTGGTGGCGCAGATCAACCATTTGCTGGCCCATACCGAAGACAGCCTCAAGCGTTCGCGCAATGCCCTGGGCAACCTTGGCCATGCGCTGAAGACCCCGCTGGCGGTGTTGCAAAGTCTGGCGTCGAACGAGAAGCTCGACCCTTATCCCGAGTTGCGCAAGTTGCTGCTGGATCAACTCGAGCAGGTTCGCCAGCGTCTGAACCGCGAACTCAACCGTGCGCGCCTGTCCGGCGACGCTTTGCCCGGCGCGCACCTGGATTGCGACGCCGAGCTGCCGGGCTTGCTGGCGACGCTGAACATGATCCACGGCGAGCATCTGCACCTGGCTTATATCGCGCCGCCCGGCTTGCACCTGCCCTGGGATCGGGAGGACCTGCTGGAACTGTTGGGCAACCTGCTGGATAACGCCTGCAAATGGGCCGACGCCGAAGTGCGCCTCACCGTGAGCGAGACGCTCGTGGGTTTCCACCTGGCGGTGGAAGACGATGGCCCCGGCATCCCGCCGGACCGCCGCGACCAGGTCTTCAGCCGCGGTACGCGCCTGGATGAGCAGACCGATGGCCATGGCCTGGGGCTGGGCATCGTGCGCGACATCGTCGACACCTGGGGCGGGACACTGGCGTTGGGCGACAGCGAGTGGGGCGGGTTGAAGGTAATGATCGAGCTGCCCAAACGCTGAAGTCCGCACGAACCCCTGTGGGGGGGGGGGGGGGGGG
>NZ_JBHFJB010000007.1:10950-14541 GCF_057334555.1 Pseudomonas sp. AGC41 | reverse complement strand
TTCGCGAGCAGGCTCGCTCCCACAGGGGCGCTGAGGATGTGCAAAACCCGCCGCATGACCCTTGCAGCTTGCCGCCGCTTGCTGCAAAGTCGCGACCTTTTTGTCCGGTGGCTTTCCATCGCTGTGCTTTGAGGTAACGATGATAAATGCAGTAATTGCCGCGGTTGGCGTCATGCTGGTGCTCAGCCTGTCCCGCGTGCATGTGGTGATCGCGCTGATTATCGGCGCGCTGGTGGGTGGCTTGGTAGGCGGCCTGGGGATCGAGGCAACACTCAAGGCCTTCAACGCGGGCCTTGGCGGCGGCGCAACGGTGGCGTTGTCCTACGCTCTGCTGGGCGCGTTTGCGGTGGCGATTGCCAAGTCCGGCATGGCCCATGCCTTGGCCGACAAGGTCCTGGCCATGGTCGACCGTCAGGACGCGGCCGGCGGCACCCGCGTCAAATGGCTGCTGATCGGCCTGCTGGGGACGGTTGCGGTGGCCTCGCAGAATATCCTGCCGATCCATATCGCCTTCATTCCGCTGCTGGTGCCGCCACTGCTTTATGTGCTGACCAAGCTGCAACTCGACCGTCGGCTGATCGCTTGCGTCATGACTTTCGGCCTGATCACCCCCTACATGTTCCTGCCGGTGGGCTTCGGCAACATCTTCCTCAACGAAATCCTGCTCGCCAACATCGCCCGCAGCGGTGTCGATGTCAGTGGCATCAACGTCACCCATGCGATGGGCATCCCGGCGCTGGGCATGGTCTTCGGGTTGCTGCTGTCGTTTATCAGCTATCGCAAGAAACGCGTCTACGATCTGAAGAAGATCGCCCGGGCCGAGCAGGTGGCCGTGCGCTACAACCCGTTGAGCCTGTTGGTGGCCGGGTTGGCAATCGCGGCGGCATTTGCCATCCAGCTCTTGCTCGATTCGATGATCATCGGCGCCCTGGCCGGTTTCCTGATTTTTTCGGTGTCGGGCGTGGTGCGCTGGCGCGAGACGGACGACCTGTTCACCGAAGGCATGAAGATGATGGCGATGATCGGCTTTATCATGATCGCCGCCTCGGGCTTCGCCGAAGTGATGAAGGCCACCGGTGAGGTGCAAAGCCTGGTGGAAACATCGGCGGCCTGGATCGGCCACAACAAGGGCATCGGTGCGCTGTTGATGTTGCTGGTCGGACTGCTGGTGACGATGGGGATCGGCTCGTCGTTTTCCACGGTGCCGATCCTGGCGACCATTTTTGTGCCGCTGTGCCTGCAACTGGGCTTCAGCCCGCTGGCGATCGTCTGCATCGTCGGCACCGCTGGCGCCCTGGGCGATGCCGGCTCGCCTGCCTCGGATTCGACACTCGGCCCGACCTCCGGCCTGAATATCGACGGCCAGCATCACCACATCTGGGACACCGTGGTCCCGACCTTCCTCCACTACAACCTGCCATTGCTGGCGTTTGGTTGGGTGGCGGCGATGGTGTTGTAGCTTCAGCGACCGGGTTGTCTTCTTCGCGAGCAGGCTCGCTCCCACAGGGGATCGGTGTGAACACAGCAGTTGTGGACACCACCGAACCCAGTGGGAGCGAGCCTGCTCGCGATGGGGCCCGTGAATCCAGCGACCCTGCGAACCGGCTGTCCACCTTGTCCTACAGTTTTATCGTGCGCTGCCGTTAACCCAGCTAACCACGCCATAAAACCAACAAGAGTGAACAGCATGCGCCTGAGTCTGAAGGCTAAAGTCCTGTCCCTGGCAATTCTGCCGGTATTGCTGTCCGCGGTGATCATCAGCCTGACCACGGCGTTCATCTTGAAGGAACAGGCCAGCAAGGAAGTCCAGCAAACCCGCGAGCGTCTGCTCAGCGAAGCCAAGGCGACGCTGCAGAATTACGTCGCGGTCGGCCTTACCGCCATCAAGCCGCTCTACGATGCCGCCGCGCCTGGCGATAACGAGGCGCGCGCCCAGGCGATCAAGCTGCTGTCGAACATCAGCTACGGCAAGGACGGCTATTTCTTCGGCTACGACTCCGAGACCATTCGCCTGTTCAAGGCCAACAGCCCTGACGGCGTGGGCAAAAGCTTCAAGGACAACCGCGACCCGAACGGTGTCTACGTCAACCGTGACCTGGTGAAAGTCGCCAAGGACGGCACGCATTACCTGGAATACAGCTCGCCGCTGCCCGGCAGCAAGGACCTGGTGCCCAAGCTCGGCTATACCGAATACTTGGCCAAATGGGACCTGGCGGTCGGCAGCTCGGTCAACCTCGACGGCATCGAAGGCCAGGTGGCGTTGGTGGAAGCCAAGGTCCATGATCGCCTGCAAGGCGTGATCCTCAGCATCGTCGGGATTGCCGCGGTGGTGTTGCTGGTGATCGCGGTGGTGGGCCTGTTGCTGGCCAATACCATCCTGCGTCCTTTGCACCTGATGAAGGAAAACCTCGATGACATCGCGGCGGGCGAGGGCGACCTGACCCGGCGCCTGACGCTTACCAGCCAGGACGAACTGGGCCAACTGGCCGGTTCCTTCAACCGCTTCGTCGACAAGATCCACGGCCTGGTACGGCAGATCACCGACATGACCTCGCAACTGACCGGCCTGGTGACGCAGGTGTCCGAGCAGGCCCAGCGTTCCGAGCAAGCCATGGAGCGTCAGCGCCACGAGACCGACCAGGTTGCCACGGCGATCAACGAAATGTCCTCCGCCGCCCAGGAAGTCGCCCGCAGTGCCCAGGGTGCCGCGGTCGCGGCGCAGCAGACCGACGAAGAAGGCCAGTCCGCCAAGCGCGTGGTGGCCGGCAGCATCCAGCAGATTCATGCGCTGGTGAACGATATCCGCAGCAGCGGCGTGTCTTTGGACAGCCTGCAACAGGACGTGGCCTCGATTGTCAGCGTACTCGGTGTGATCCGTTCGATTGCTGAACAGACCAACCTGCTGGCCCTCAACGCCGCCATTGAAGCTGCGCGTGCCGGCGAGGCGGGCCGCGGGTTTGCGGTGGTGGCCGACGAAGTCCGCGCGCTCGCCAGCCGGACCCAGCAAAGCACCCAGGAAATCCAGGGCATGATCGATCGCCTGCAATCGGGTACCCATGCTGCAGTGGAAGCGATGCGCCGTTCCAGCGAGGCCGGCGACGGCACCTCGGAACGGGCCAACGAGGCGGGCGCCTCGCTCGATACCATGGCGCAACTGATCGGCACCATCAACTCGATGAACGCCCAGATCGCCAGCGCCGCCGAGGAGCAGACCGCGGTGGCGGAAGAAATCAACCGCAGCGTGCATCAGATTGCCGTGGCGGTGGACAGTGTCGCCGACGAAACCCAGCTCGGCGCCCAGACCTCCCGCAGCCTGGCCGAGCTGGGCCAGCGCCTGGGCAAACTGGTGGGGCAGTTCCGGATCTGATCCGAACGCAGCAGGAGCTGCCGAAGGCTGCGATCTTTCGCTTTCGATCCAGATGTTTTCGCCTGGGCTACCAGGCCCTATCGGAAGCGGAGGATCGCAGCCTTCGGCAGTTTCTGCCGGGCAGAGCCAAACATGATACGTGTGGGAGCGAGCCTGCTCGCGAATGCTATTTCCAGCCGAGCGCAACGCAGTCGTGGGGGGGGGGGGGGGGGGGGGGGGGGGGG
>NZ_JBHFJB010000007.1:0-10930 GCF_057334555.1 Pseudomonas sp. AGC41 | reverse complement strand
GTGGCGAGGGAGCTTGCTCCCGCTAGGCCGCGAAGCGGCCCCAGAGCTGCCGCATGCGCAGCGTCAGACACACCGCATCCGCAGATTTACGACTGCTTCGCAGCCGAGCGGGAGCAAGCCCCCCCCCCACGATTTGATCTCAGGCAGGCAGCTTGCGCGCATCGCGCATCAACAGCCCGAACCACATTCCCATCCCCCGGCGCGACCTCGAATGCCGGCATACGGCAGACGCGACGGCACTCCGGCGAGTCCTGGCGGACTAACGTCTATCTGCCAATGACATGGAAAGCACATGAACCGAAAGAACCTCCAAAACAAGTCGCAGATGCTGTTGCTGATCCTGGTCAGCATTGCCTTCGTCTGGATTCTGCTGCCGTTTTATGGGGCGGTATTCTGGGCCGTCATCCTGGGCATCGTCTTTGCGCCGCTGCAACGTCGCTTGCAGTTCAAGTTCGGCTGGCCGCGCAATGTCACGGCACTGTTCACCCTGAGCATCTGCGTGGTGATCGCCATTTTGCCGGTGATCGTCATCAGTACCTTGCTCGTTCAGGAAGGGGCGGCGCTGTACAAGAGCCTGGAAAGTGGCGAGCTGGACGTCGCCGATTACCTGGCCCGCTTCAAGGAGGCGTTGCCGCCGTTCTTCCAGAATCTGCTTGACCGTTTCGGCCTGGGCAACCTGAGTGGCTTGCGGGACAAGATCGTCAAGAGCGCCATGCAGGGCAGCGAATTTTTCGCCACCCAGGCGTTCAGTTTCGGCCAGGGTACGTTCCAGTTCCTGGTGAGCTTCTTCGTGATGCTTTACCTGCTGTTCTTTTTCCTGCGTGACGGCGCGGAGCTGGTGCGCAAGGTACGCTCGGCCGTTCCGCTGGCCGAGCACCAGAAGCGCCGCCTGCAACTGAAATTCAACCGGGTGGTGCGGGCGACGGTGAAGGGCAATCTGTTGGTGGCGATCACCCAGGGCGCCTTGGGCGGCCTGATTTTCTGGATCCTGGGCATCCCGACGGTGCTGCCGTGGGCGGTGCTGATGGCTTTCCTGTCGCTGCTGCCGGCGGTGGGGGCGGGCATCGTCTGGGTGCCGGTGGCGGTGTATTTCCTGCTGTCGGGGGCGATCTGGCAGGGCGTGGTGCTGGCGCTATTCGGGGTCTTCGTTATCGGCCTGGTGGACAATTTCCTGCGCCCGATCCTCGTCGGTAAGGACACCAAGATGCCCGACTACATGGTCCTGATTTCGACGCTCGGCGGGTTGGCCGTATTTGGCCTCAATGGTTTTGTCATCGGGCCGCTGATCGCCGCGCTGTTCATGTCCTGCTGGGCGCTGTTCGTCGAGGGCAAGCCGCGGGTGCAGTTGCCCTAGGCGCTCAACAGGTACGGACCGATACGTTGCGACAAGGCCTGGGCGGCGGGCAGGGACGTCAGCGGACCGCTGACGGTGACGCCGTCCTGCACCAGATACCAGCAAGCCAACAGTCCGCGCTCCCGAAGTGGGGCGGGGACGGCGCTGCCGATGACAGACATGATTTGAACCTTGGGCATGGGAAACCTCCATCAGTGGATGGGGGTACCTTACGTCTCATGCGGGATGGGGAAAAATCAACCGCTTCAATAGTAGGAATCGATGCTGCTCAATCGACCACCAGGTCGAGCATGTGCACCACTTCCTGTTCATTGAGCAAGCCCTTGCGAACCAGGTTTTCCGCGAGCAGGGAAAGGAACTTGGCGCTGCGGTGGCCCTCCAGGTGCTTGAGCTCGGTCAGTACGTTGTAGACCTTGCTGGAAGTGCACAGGCCGACGATGCGGTGAGGATTTTGTGTAGGCATGGCTTCGTCCTTGTTGTTATGAGCTGCGGCGGCGGACATCGACAGTTTGCGGCACTGCGATGACACGCTCGTGACAGCTTGAGTCGTCGAAAAATGAAGCAGGATTCAGACCATAGTGCCTGGTTGGCGCCAGATTATTGTTCCGGTAGCGACCTCAGCCAGGCGGTATACGGCGATCAGTCGCCGTTTGGCTGAAAAACGCCCACAAAAAAAGCCCCTGGATCTTTCGATTCAGGGGCTTTGATTATTGCTGTCTGGCTCCACGACCTGGACTCGAACCAGGGACCCAGTGATTAACAGTCACTTGCTCTACCAACTGAGCTATCGCGGAATGGCGCGTATGTTACTGATTGGAAAAGAGAAGTCAAGCATCTATTGCGCACGGAGCGGCCTGAAGCCCAGCGGTGACCCATCAACGATTGGCAGTTACCGCGACGGCGAGAGAGGGCTACCATGGACGCCCGGAAGTGGCAGGACGCGCTGCCGGCCATTCGCCGACATCAAGGGACGCGCCATGAACCATCTGTTACCACTTCACACAATCGATTGCGCCGAGGTGTTCCTGTGAGCACCGCCCAGATCAGTCTGCCCAAGGGCGTGGGGCCTCACGCTGAAAAACTGTACGACGCCATCACCCAGGCCAGCACCCCCGAAGAACTGAACCGCGCTGGTGGCAAGGCCGAGGGTTTTGTCCTGGGGCTCGAAAGTACCAAGGCGATCAAGAGCCAGGTCGCCGAGTCGTTGTATGTCATCTACGACGATGCGGCGAGCCAGCGGGCGACGGAGCTGTAGGCTCGACAAAAGTGTCGTGCTGGATGCTTTTTGTGGTCTTGCTTTTTGTGGCGAGGGAGCTTGCTCCCGCTGGGTTGCGCAGCAGCCCCAGGCTGTTCCAACCAACCAGGCTGATATCCCGCGGTGGCTGATTTTGGGGCTGCTCTGCAGCCCAGCGGGAGCAAGCTCCCTCGCCACGGGGGGCGGTTTCAACCGAAAAAAAACGGGAAGCTCAATGGCTTCCCGTTTTTCATTCATCGAGCTTCAGATCACCTGGACGATGGCCTTGGTCACCGCATCGATGTTGTTCTGGTTCAACGCGGCCACGCAGATGCGGCCGGTGTCCAGGGCATAGATGCCGAACTCGTTGCGCAGGCGGGTCACTTGTTCAACGGTCAGACCGGAGTAGGAGAACATCCCGCTCTGGCGGGCGACGAAACTGAAGTCGTGGTGCGGCGCGGCCTTGGCCAGCATGTCGACCATCTGCTCGCGCATGCCACGGATGCGCAGGCGCATTTCGGCCAGCTCTTCTTCCCACTGTGCGCGCAGCTCGGGGCTGTTGAGCACGGCGGCAACAATGCTGGCGCCGTGGGTCGGCGGGTTGGAGTAGTTGGTACGGATCACACGCTTGACCTGGGACAGTACGCGGGTGCTTTCTTCCTTCGACTCGCTGACAATCGACAGCGCGCCGACACGCTCGCCGTACAGGGAGAAAGACTTGGAGAACGAGCTGGAGGCGAAGAAGGTCAGGCCCGACTCGGCGAACAGGCGCACGGCCGCCGCGTCTTCGTCGATGCCTTTGCCGAAGCCCTGGTAGGCCATGTCCAGGAACGGCACATGGTTCTTGGCCTTGACCACTGCCAGGACATTTTTCCAGTCTTCCGGGCTCAGGTCGACGCCGGTCGGGTTGTGGCAGCAGGCGTGCAGCACAACGATCGAACGGTCGGGCAGGGCGGTGAGGTCTTCCAGCAGGCCGCTGCGGTTCACGTCGTGGGTGGCGGCGTCGTAGTAACGATAGTTCTGCACCGGAAAGCCGGCGGTCTCGAACAGTGCGCGGTGGTTTTCCCAGCTTGGGTCGCTGATGGCCACGACGGCGTCCGGCAGCAATTGCTTGAGGAAGTCGGCACCGATCTTCAGTGCGCCCGTGCCGCCCACGGCCTGGGTGGTGATGACGCGGCCAGAGGCGATCAGCGGGGAGTCCTTGCCAAACAGCAGGGTCTGGACCGCCTGGTCGTAGGCAGCAATGCCGTCGATCGGCAGGTAACCACGGGAAACGTGCTGAGCCACGCGAATCGTCTCGGCTTCGACCACGGCGCGCAGCAACGGAATGCGCCCTTCCTCGTTGCAGTAAACACCTACGCCCAGGTTGACCTTATTGGTACGGGGGTCGGCGTTGAAAGCTTCGTTGAGGCCCAGGATGGGGTCGCGTGGTGCCAATTCGACAGCGGAAAACAGGCTCATTATTGCGCGGCTCTGAATGGAGGGTGAGAGGACGTGTCGCGCTCCAGCCGAATGCACTAGAGCGGTGCACAAACGGGGAGCTAGTATAGAGGCCATCACCGGACAGGGCGACAGGCTATTCGGCGTTTAGCGTAAGTATTTTCGATTTTTTTCGACCGTTAGTCCCTTCGCAGCGTCAAAGTCTGCAAGGCGTGTAGGACGTTCGTCTTGAAAGCGAAGGCAATCACCTCCACATTGTGTGCATTCCAGCTTTTTCCTCGGGCGACGTCAGTCGTTTCGGTCTTTCTCGTTCCTGTCGCCTGGCCGACGGGAGTGAACCCAGGGGTTATGTCATGTCTGAATTCCAGCTAGTCACTCGCTTCCAGCCCGCCGGCGACCAGCCGGAAGCCATCCGCCTGATGGTCGAAGGCATCGAGGCCGGGCTGGCGCACCAGACCTTGCTCGGTGTGACCGGCTCGGGCAAGACGTTCAGTATCGCCAACGTGATCGCCCAGGTGCAGCGGCCCACCCTGGTGCTGGCGCCGAACAAGACCCTGGCGGCGCAGTTGTATGGCGAGTTCAAGGCGTTTTTCCCGAACAACGCCGTCGAGTATTTCGTCTCCTACTACGACTACTACCAGCCTGAGGCTTATGTGCCTTCGTCGGACACCTTCATCGAGAAGGACGCCTCGATCAACGACCACATCGAACAGATGCGGCTGTCGGCGACCAAGGCGTTGCTCGAGCGCAAGGACGCGATCATCGTCACCACGGTGTCGTGCATCTACGGTCTGGGCAGCCCGGAAACCTATCTGAAAATGGTCCTGCACGTGGATCGCGGCGACAAACTCGACCAGCGTGCCTTGCTCCGGCGCCTGGCGGACTTGCAATACACCCGCAACGATATGGATTTTGCCCGGGCCACGTTTCGGGTGCGCGGCGATGTGATCGACATCTATCCGGCCGAATCGGACCTGGAAGCGATTCGTATCGAGCTGTTCGATGACGAAGTGGAGAGCATCTCGGCGTTCGATCCGCTGACCGGCGAGGTGATCCGCAAGCTGCCACGCTTCACCTTTTATCCCAAGAGCCACTATGTGACGCCGCGGGAAACCCTGTTGGGCGCCATCGAGGGCATCAAGGCCGAGTTGCAGGAACGCCTGGAATACCTGCGTTCGAACAACAAACTGGTGGAAGCCCAGCGTCTGGAGCAGCGGACCCGGTTCGACCTGGAAATGATCCTGGAGCTGGGCTACTGCAACGGCATCGAGAACTACTCGCGCTACCTGTCGGGTCGTCCAGCGGGTGCGCCGCCGCCCACGTTATATGACTATTTGCCGGCCGATGCGCTGTTGGTGATCGACGAATCCCATGTCAGCGTGCCTCAGGTCGGCGCGATGTACAAAGGCGACCGTTCGCGCAAGGAAACCCTGGTGGAATATGGCTTTCGCCTGCCCTCGGCGCTGGATAACCGGCCGATGCGCTTCGACGAATGGGAAAGCGTGAGCCCGCAGACGATTTTCGTCTCGGCCACGCCCGGCAACTACGAAGCCGAGCATGCCGGACGGGTGGTCGAGCAGGTGGTGCGGCCGACCGGGCTGGTGGACCCGCAGGTCGAGGTGCGCCCGGCGCTGACTCAGGTCGATGACCTGCTCTCGGAGATCACCAAGCGCGTGGCGGTGGAGGAGCGGGTGCTGGTGACCACGCTGACCAAGCGCATGGCCGAAGACCTCACCGACTACCTCGCCGACCACGGCGTGCGGGTGCGTTACCTGCACTCGGATATCGACACGGTGGAACGGGTCGAGATTATCCGCGACCTGCGCCTGGGCACCTTCGATGTGCTGGTGGGGATCAACCTGCTGCGCGAAGGCTTGGACATGCCGGAGGTGTCGCTGGTGGCGATTCTCGACGCGGACAAGGAAGGTTTCCTGCGCTCCGAGCGCTCGTTGATCCAGACCATCGGTCGCGCCGCGCGTAACCTCAACGGCCGGGCAATCCTGTATGCCGATCGCATCACCGGCTCGATGGAGCGCGCCATCGGCGAGACCGAGCGCCGTCGCGACAAGCAGATCGCTTTCAACCTGGCCAATGGCATCACGCCCAAGGGCGTGTTCAAGGACGTCGCCGACATCATGGAAGGCGCCACCGTGCCCGGTTCGCGCAGCAAGAAGCGCAAGGGCATGGCCAAGGCCGCCGAAGAGAGCGCCCGCTACGAGGCCGAACTGCGCTCACCGAGCGAAATCACCAAGCGTATCCGGCAGTTGGAAGAGAAGATGTACCAGTTGGCTCGGGACCTGGAGTTCGAGGCGGCGGCGCAGTTGCGTGACGAGATCGGCAAGTTGCGTGAGCGGTTGCTGACTGTCTGAGTATTGCAGGGCCCCAGGGCCTCTTCGCGAGCAGGCTCGCTCCCACAGTAAACCGAGTCGTCCGAACTGGATGCGGTCCAGTGTGGGAGCGAGCCTGCTCGCGAATGGCGCGACTCGGTCTGACGACTGGCCACACAAATCCCGCGCTCACTGGAGCCCGCACACCATCGCCTGTTACCATTCGCCCCCTGTTTCATCTTCGCTTTTATATTCTTTCCGAGACATGCCATGACCACCGTCCGTACCCGCATCGCGCCTTCGCCTACCGGCGATCCCCATGTCGGCACCGCTTACATCGCCTTGTTCAACTATTGCTTTGCCAAGCAGCACGGCGGTGAGTTCATCCTGCGGATCGAGGACACCGATCAGCTGCGTTCGACCCGCGAGTCCGAACAGCAGATCTTCGACGCCCTGCGCTGGCTCGGCATCGACTGGAGCGAAGGTCCGGATGTCGGCGGGCCGCACGGTCCGTACCGCCAGAGCGAGCGTGGCGAGATCTACAAGCAGTACTGCCAGCAATTGGTGGACATGGGCCACGCCTTCCCTTGCTTCTGCACCGCCGAGGAACTGGACCAGATGCGCGCCGAGCAAATCGCCCGGGGCGAGACCCCGCGCTACGACGGCCGTGCGCTGCTGCTGTCGAAAGAAGAAGTCGAGCGTCGCCTGGCCGCGGGCGAGCCTCATGTGATCCGCATGAAGGTGCCGAGCGAGGGCGTCTGCGTGGTGCCGGACATGTTGCGTGGCGATGTCGAGATCCCGTGGGACCGCATGGACATGCAAGTGCTGATGAAGACCGACGGCCTGCCGACGTACTTCCTGGCCAACGTGGTCGACGACCATCTGATGGGCATCACCCATGTGCTGCGCGGCGAAGAATGGCTGCCGTCTGCGCCGAAACTGATCCTGCTCTATGAGTACTTCGGCTGGGAGCAACCGCAGTTGTGCTACATGCCGCTGCTGCGTAACCCGGACAAGAGCAAGCTGTCCAAGCGCAAGAACCCGACCTCGGTGACCTTCTACGAGCGCATGGGCTTCATGCCCGAGGCGATGCTCAACTACCTGGGCCGCATGGGCTGGTCGATGCCGGACGAGCGTGAGAAGTTCTCGCTGGAGGAGATGGTCGAGCACTTCGACCTGTCCCGCGTCTCCCTGGGCGGGCCGATCTTCGACGTCGAGAAGCTGTCCTGGCTCAACGGCCAGTGGCTGCGCGACCTGCCGGTGGAAGAGTTTGCCGCGCGAGTGCAGAAATGGGCGTTCAACCCCGAGTACATGATGAAGATCGCCCCGCACGTGCAGGGCAGGGTAGAGACCTTCAGCCAGATCGCGCCATTGGCCGGGTTCTTTTTTGCCGGCGGCGTGACCCCGGATGTGAAGCTGTTCGAATCGAAGAAACTCTCCGGCGATCAGGTGCGGCAGTTGATGCAATTGATCCTGTGGAAACTGGAAAGCCTGCGTCAGTGGGAAAAGGACAGCATCACCGCGACCATCCAGGCGGTGGTTGAACACCTGGAGCTGAAATTGCGCGATGCGATGCCACTGATGTTTGCCGCGATCACCGGCCAGGCGAGTTCGGTGTCGGTGCTCGATGCGATGGAAATCCTCGGGCCGGACCTGACCCGTTTCCGTCTGCGCCAGGCCATTGATCTGCTCGGTGGCGTGTCGAAGAAGGAGAACAAGGAGTGGGAAAAACTGCTGGGCGCGATTGCCTGAGCGGTCGATGGAACAAGGCATACCCCGGTTTTCCGGGGTTTGTCGGTAAGTGATTGTTATCCCGGCAAAAAATTTTCAATTTTGTTGAAAATAAATTTGACAGCCCTCGGATACGCCCTTAAGATTCGCCCCGTCCTCAGCGATGAGGGGCTATAGCTCAGCTGGGAGAGCGCTTGCATGGCATGCAAGAGGTCGACGGTTCGATCCCGTCTAGCTCCACCAATTTACACTTCAAGACCTGGCCACACTGGTTTTGAAGCGATCAACACTCAGCGTTGATCAGATGTCAGAAGGGTTTGCGTCCCCTTCGTCTAGTGGCCTAGGACACCGCCCTTTCACGGCGGTAACAGGGGTTCGAGTCCCCTAGGGGACGCCAGTTTTACAGAAGCGATGTTGCAACACGATGTCGCTCCGCCGCGAGGCGAAAAATCCGGGGCTATAGCTCAGCTGGGAGAGCGCTTGCATGGCATGCAAGAGGTCGACGGTTCGATCCCGTCTAGCTCCACCAATTTACACTTCAAGGTCTGGCCACACCGGCCTTGAAGCGATCAGTTCTCAGCGCTGATTCTGTTCAGAAGGTTTGTGTCCCCTTCGTCTAGTGGCCTAGGACACCGCCCTTTCACGGCGGTAACAGGGGTTCGAGTCCCCTAGGGGACGCCACGATTACCCGCTCTGCGGGATTTTATAAGGGTCATTCAATTCTTGAATGGCCCTTTTGTTTGTCTGGCGTTCAGCCAATTCCCTTATCCTCGATGAATCCTTCCGACCAGCGGTGAAGATTTCGCTTGCGGAAATTTATTATGGGAATAATATTTCAATCGTAATATTCGGAGGCAACGATGAGCGATAAAAAAGCACAAACCCGTGAACGCATTCTCAAGGCCGCCAGCGATGCGCTGATCCAGCGCGGGCCGGCCGAGCCGAGCGTGGGCGAGGTGATGGGCGCGGCCGGGCTGACGGTGGGCGGTTTTTATGCCCACTTCGAAAGCAAGGACGCCTTGATGCTGGAGGCGTTCAAGCAACTGCTCAATCGCCGCCGTGGCTTGATCGCCGACATGGATGCCGAACTGACAGGCGAAGAGCGGCGCGCATTGGTCGCGGCGTTCTATCTGTCGCGCAAGCATCGTGATTCCACCGAGCAGGCCTGCCCGATCCCGGCCTCGGTCGGTGAGCTCGGGCGACTGCCGGACGCGTTTCGTGAGGTTCTCAGTGAGCATATCGAGCTGATGGTCGCGCAGTTGGCCGCCAGCCCCGAGGATGCGGACAAAGCCCTGGCCGACATCGCCTTGATGGTCGGCGGCCTGGCCCTGGCCCGAGCGTTGGGCCCGGGCGAGTTATCGGATCGTTTGCTGCGCGCCGCCAAGTCGGCGGTGCGCTGAGCTAAGGCGCAAGCCCTGGAGATGAGCATGGACAGGTTGAGCTGGATTCGTGGTGTCAATGGCACGCTTGGCCGGATAGCCCCGCGCCTGGTAGCGAAACAAATGCGCAGGGTGTTCATGAGTCCTCGGGCCCTGCCGCCGCGGGACTGGGAGCTGCCATTGCTGGCCTCGTCCGAGCGCATCACCTTGCGCTTCGGCCTGTCTGCGTTGCGCTGGGGCAAAGGCCCGGCGGTATTGCTGATGCACGGCTGGGAAGGGCGCCCGACGCAGTTCGCGGCATTGATCAATGCGCTGGTGGACGCCGGCTACACGGTGGTGGCGCTGGATGGGCCGGCCCATGGTCGCTCGCCGGGTCGCGAGGCCAATGTGTTGCTGTTCGCCAGGGCGATGCTCGAAGCCGCAGCCGAGCTGCCGCCGTTGCAAGCGGTGATCGGCCACTCGATGGGCGGCGCCAGTGCCATGCTGGCGGTTCAGCTTGGGTTGCGGACCGAGACACTGGTCAGCATCGCCGCGCCGGCGCGTATCCTCGGCGTCCTGCGTGGCTTCGCCCGGATGATGGGGCTGCCGCCCAGGGCGCGTTCGGCCTTTATTCGCCAGGTGGAGCAGGACGTCGGCATGCAGGCCTCGAAGATGGATGTCGCGCAATATCAGTTGGATATTCCGGGCTTGATTGTCCACGCCGAGGACGATACGTCGGTATCGGTCAAGGAATCGCAGCTGATCCATGAAGCCTGGTTCGACAGCCGCTTGCTGCGCCTGGGTCAGGGCGGGCATCAACGGGTACTGGCCGATCCCCGGGTCATTGATGGTGTGTTATCACTGTTGGCCGGACGCAGCCTGCAGGCGCGGCAATCGGCCTGAGCTTCCGGTACACTGCGCCGATCCAAATTCGACCGGGAGACGGGCATGGGCTGGGATCGGGCAACGCCGTTCATCATTGATCTTCAGGTGAATGCCGAAGACATCGACGGGCTGGGCCACGCCAATAACGCGGTGTACGTCACCTGGCTGGAACGCTGCGCGTGGCGCCATTCCCAGCGCCTGGGCCTGGACCTGGTGGAGTACCGGCGGCTTGATCGAGCCATGGCGGTGGTACGCCATGAAATCGATTACCTGGCGGCAGCCTATGAAGGCGACGAACTGCAGTTGGCGACCTGGATCGTCGACTGGGACCAGCGGTTGAAAATGACCCGACACTTTCAATTGGTTCGCCCCAGTGATAACGCCACGTTGCTGCGCGCCCAGACCACTTTCGTCTGCATCGAATTGTCCACCGGCAGGCCCAAGCGCATGCCGCCGGAGTTTATCGAGGGCTACGGCCCTGCGCTGAATCCATCCGGCATCCTTATATAGACTGACCCACCGCTATCGCGAGCAAGCTCGCTCCCACAGTGAAATGTGGTGCACTCAGGCTTTATGGGCACCCTCGAACCCTGTGGGGGGG
>NZ_JBHFJB010000006.1:3533-10061 GCF_057334555.1 Pseudomonas sp. AGC41 | reverse complement strand
GGAGCGAGCCTGCTCGCGAAGAAGACAACCCGGTCCCGGATGACAGCCCACGCAGCCATCCAACCAAACGCCAACCCAAGGAGTTCACCATGAAGCCCGGTCCCGATCAGACCCAACACAACCCCGACGAGCCGGCTCTGCCCGGCGAAGTGGAGCGAGACAACGATGCGCTACGGCCGAACGACCCGGCCAAGCGAGAACAGCAAGGCGATGCCGAGGCGCAGGAAACCGATGCGCAAAAAACGGCACGGCGCGATTGAGGCCGTGATCGCCAGAACAGGCTCCCTCGTCACGCTATGTGAAGAATTATTCAAGGCAGTCTCACCGACAGACCTGGCAGGCTCCACTATCATTGTTTTCGTTCGCCCAGTGCCAGGCTCTTTACCAGTGCATGGAATGCCGAGGCCGTCACACTGGGCGAACACCTGCATGACTTAGCCGGCTACCGGGGTGCGCCAGTCATCGGAGCCAGAGGTGCCGCTGACCTCGTGAGTCCAGGTGATTTTCCGATAGCTGAAATGAACGTCCTCCAGATGGGTGAAGTGGCTGTTGCCCGGGTCCTGGCAGTTGAGCATGTAGTCTTTCATGTCGACAATGATCGCGTCCTCCAGGGTGGTGGTGTAGTAGTGCTCCTGGGTGCCCGCGGCTGACGTGCGGTACCACTGGATTTCCACTTTCGTCAGGCGTTCGCCGCTGGTCAGGGCTGCCAATAGCAGAGGCGAAGCCTTGTCGAAGACTTTGGTGATCACCAGGGGCTTGTGCACGCGCTGGCCGGTTGGCTGGCCCGATTGAGGGTCGCGGGGGATGTTCACCTGATGCTCGAAGCCTTGCACCATGACCTGGTCTTCATGACCTTCCTGATAGGTATTGCCAACTGAGTCGGCGGTGAATGCACCGGCAGTGATCAGGCCTTGTTTTTCACCGGTGACGGACATGTAAGCGGGGGTAGCCAATGGATGCTCTCCTTCCTGGATAAACTGAGAAGCCCCAGGACGCGAATCGTCCGGAAGCGGTCTGAGCGTTATCAAGAGCTGTGCCATTGTCTAAAAAATACAGTTGGATCAGGGTGTTAGCTTACTTGCAGGGCGAATTTTGCAGTGCGCCTCCGGCAATTCACGCAAACGGCTGCACGCCGTGTCGCGTCAATTTGCACACACACGAAGCACCGACTTGGCGGGAGTCAGGAGCGCGAGTCGAGCGGATGATGCCATCGCCGATGCGCAACTTGCTGCTTCTGCTCCCAGCGCTTGTTTTCACAGCCCCAGCGTCCGCAGACAATCATCGACGGAGCGCTGCTGCGTCTCGGCATACAGCCCCAATTCATCGATGGTCGACCGCCCCAGCGCCGTTTCGAAGGCATGCCGATTGGACTGTCCGGCGTAGTGATTCTGCGCGGCATCGCCCAGGTTTGACTGGAAGATGCCGGCGGCGCTGACCGGAAGAAAATCCTCGTACACCAAGGGTTCGGCGCTTAGGTATTGCTGTGCGAGCAGGTGCTCGAGCGAGCTCGACCGTCCAATCGTGCCCTTGGCGGCCAGCCCCGCTGGCGTCACGAAATAGCGAAAGTACGCGAGTGCTTGTCGGCGCAGTTCGTCGAGGGTGTCAGGGAAATCGGCGAAGTGTTCAGCCATCAGCGTGTTGTAGCGTTCGGCATTGGCTTCGTTGGGAAACGCACCCAGGGCGTCCCGCGCCGCGTTCAGCAGTTGATCGTAGAGCGCTCGCCCTTTGGGCGTGAGCGCCGCGCCGCGTTGCTCGATTTCGCCAAACCGGGCGCTGTGGCTGCCTTGGGATTGTGCCTGGTCGGTGAACGCGACGGGTTCATCGAGCGCCTTGAAGCTGGTCTGGCGCAGCAGGATCGGGCATTGGCGACGGGGCGGGCCTTCGATCACGGCCTTGGGCGTGATGCCATGCACCGGCATCTGGGCCTGGACAATGTCGATGTCGAGGGTGCGCGGCGTCAGGTGATTGATATGCGGGCCCTTGAACGCCACGACATCGGCAATCAGCCGATGCTGGGCGCTCAGTTGACGGTATTGTTCGGCGGTGACGGTGGCGCTGTGGTGCCAGCGAAAGGTTTCCAGCGCTTGCAACACGAATTCCTCGGCCTGGGGCTCGGTCAGGCCGCCCTGGCGTTCGGCCAGCTCGACGAGTTCAAGGGCGCCGGGGGTAAAGATCTGCCGTTTGCCCAGCACCGATTCGGCAAAGGCCCGAAGCTCGGCGTTTTCAATCAGCTCCAGGCGCAACAGCGAAGTGAACACGCGAAAGGGGCTGACCTGCAGTGCGGTTTCATGCACGGCGCGAAACGCCGTGGAATGCACCGGCACCCCGGCCGGCGTGAGATCGTAATAGCCCACCGGCTGCATGCCCATGACCGCGAACAGCCGACCCAGCATCGCCAGCTCGGCGGCGGTGCCGACGCGGATCGCGCCATGCCGCTCCAGATCCAGGCGCTGCAATTCGCCGGTGTTGCGCAGATGTTCGGCCAGTTGCGGATCGTTGCCCAACACCCGGGCGTTGGTCTGCTCCACCAGGTTCATCAACGCGCCGTACAGCGGGACTTCGTCGCGGTACATGTCGGACATCGCCCTGGAGAAGCGTTGGCGGATCAGGTCGGGGCTGACGAAGCTCATCGTGGGAATTCCTGGCGAGGGCTGTGGGAAAGATGGACAAAAGATCGCAGCCTTCGCCAGTGCCGGCAAACGAAGAATCTTCACGACTTCATTCTGCCAGGGACTGATCCACCAGCTCGATCCAGTGCCGCACGGGCGTGCGACCCGCGCCGTCAAGGTGGCTCTGGCAGCCGACATTGGCAGTGACGATCAGCTCCGGCCGGCCGCTTTCCAGCGCGTTGAGACGGTTGTCCCGCAGTTGTCGCGCCAGCGCCGGCTGGGTCAGCGAATAGGTCCCGGCCGAGCCGCAGCACAGGTGGCCGTCGGGCACCTCGGTGAGGTTGAAGCCCAGCCGTGCGAGCAGGGCTTCGACGCTGCCACCGAGTTTCTGCGCGTGTTGCAAGGTGCAGGGGCAATGGACGGCGATGCGTTGATCCCTGGCGGCGCAGATTTCTTCCAGCGGTTCGTTGCCGAGAACCTGCACCAGGTCCAGCGCGCGTTCGCTTACGTGTTTCGCCTTGGCGGCATAAACCGGGTCGTGCTCCAACAGATGCCCGTAGTCCTTGATAAACGCGCCGCAGCCGCTGGCGGTCTGGACGATCGCCTCGGCGCCGTCCTGCAGGTGCGGCCACCAGGCGTCGATGTTGCGCCGGGCGCGGTCCAGCCCGGTTGATTGAGCGTCGAGGTGGTAATCCAGCGCGCCGCAGCAGCCGGCATCAGGGCTGGCAACGACGCTGATGCCGAGCCGGTCCAGCACGCGGGCGGCGGCCGCGTTGGTGTTGGGCGACAGGCCCGGCTGCACGCAGCCTTCGAGCATGAGCACGCGCCGCGGGTGCCGCACGGCCGGGCGCGTGCCGGGTGGCGCCGCTGAGCGGGGCAACTTGGCCTCCAGGTTCGGCGGCAGCAGTGGACGGAATAGCGTTCCCAGGCGCAGCAGATTCTTGAATCGTTTGGGGCTCGTGGCCAGGCCCCGCAAGCCGAGGCGCAGGGCGCGTTGGCCGGCGGGGCGGGGCACGGCCGCATCGACCACGGCCCGGCCGATGTCCAGCAGGTTGTGATAATCGACGCCGGACGGGCAGGTGGTCTCGCAATTGCGGCACGACAGGCAACGATCCAGGTGCAGTTGGGTGCTGGCGGTTGGCGGCTGGCCTTCGAGCACCTGCTTGATCAGGTAGATGCGTCCGCGCGGGCCGTCCAGTTCATCGCCGAGCAGTTGGTAAGTGGGGCAGGTGGCGTTGCAGAAGCCGCAATGCACGCAACTGCGCAGGATCCGTTCGGCCTCTTCGGCGCGAGGCAGGCGTTGGCTTGTTTCACTGAACCGGGTCTGCATCTAGAACTCCGCGTACATTCGGCCAGGATTGAACAGCCCCTGGGGATCAAGCTTAGCCTTGAGTTGACGGTGGTAGCGCAGCAGCGCCGGGGCCAACGGTTGGAACGGCGTTGCGGTTGCGCCAGGACGATAGCAGACGGCATGGCCGCCCCATTCCCGGGCCAGGGCCTGGACCGTATCGGCGTCGGTTTTCAGCCAGCGCTGTGCGCCCGCCCAATCGATCAGTTGCGCACCGGGCAGGTCGAGCGGGCCGGTAGCGTTGGGCAGCGACAGGCGCCACAGGGGCAGGTCTTCAGCGAAAAATGGCAGGCGATGTTCGTTCAGCTCGGTCCAGTACTGATCGTCGATGGCTTCGCCGCCCAGGCGCTGATGGGCCGCGCTGACCGAACCCTCGCCGCCTTCCAGGCGCAGGTGCAGACAATCGCCGTCGTGGCTGGCGGCGCTGATGGGCAAGGGTTGTCGGCCCCATTCGGCGAGTTTTTCCAGGGCTTCGCGGCTGTCCATTTCCAGGCAGATGCTCAAGCCATGGCGGGGCTTGGGTAGCACTTTCAAGGACACTTCGGTGATCACTCCCAGGCAACCGAAACTGCCGGCCAGGAGGCGCGAAAGGTCGTAGCCGGCAACGTTTTTCATTACCTCACCGCCGAAGCGCAACAGGTTGCCGTGGCCGCTGATCATCCGCGTGCCGAGCACATAGTCGCGCACCGAGCCGGCCCAGGGGCGGCGCGGCCCCGATAAGCCGGCGGCGACCATGCCGCCCACCGTGGCGTCTGCGCCGAACGCCGGCGGCTCGCAGGGCAGCCGCTGCCCGGCGGCGTCCAGCGTGGCCAACAGTTCCCGCAGCGGGGTGCCGGCGCGGGCGGTGATGACCAGCTCCGTGGGGTCGTAGTCAACGATGCCGCGATGCGCACGGGTGTCCAGCACCTCGCCGGCCACCCGGCGTCCCAGGAAAGCCTTGCTGTTGGAGCCCTGGATGCGCAGCGGCGTATCGCTCGCCCGGGCGCGATTGACCTGCTCCATCAGCAGCTCGCTGGCGTCGCGGTCGGCTTGCGCGGTCATCAGAATCGCTCCAGTTCAGGAAACGGCAATTGCCCGCCATGGATATGCATCGCGCCGAATTCGGCGCAGCGGTGCAGGGTCGGTATGTTCTTGCCGGGGTTGAGCAGGCCAAGCGGATCGAACGCGGCTTTCACCGCGTGGAACAGCTGCAGCTCGTCGCTGTTGAACTGCGTGCACATCTGGTTGATTTTCTCCCGGCCGACGCCGTGTTCACCGGTGATGCTGCCGCCCACCTGGACGCACAGTTCGAGGATCTTCCCACCCAGGGTTTCGGCGCGCTCCAGCTCGCCCGGCTGGTTGGCGTCGAACAGGATCAGCGGGTGCATGTTGCCGTCGCCGGCATGGAACACGTTGGCCACCCGCAGGCCATGTTCGCTGCCCAGGCTGGCGATGCGCTGCAAGACCTCGGGCAATGCCCGCCGGGGAATGGTCCCGTCCATGCAGTAATAGTCCGGCGCCAGGCGGCCTACCGCCGGAAACGCATTCTTGCGTCCGGCCCAGAACCGCAGGCGTTCGGCCTCGTCCCGGGCCAGGCGCACCTCGGTGGCGCCGGCCCGTTGCAGCACCTGGCGGACCCGTTCGCAGTCATCGTGGACATCGGCCTCGACGCCATCGAGCTCGCACAGCAGGATCGCTTCGGCGTCGACCGGGTAGCCGGCGTGGATGAAATCCTCGGCGGCGCGGATCGCCAGGTTGTCCATCATTTCCAGGCCGCCGGGGATGATCCCGGCTGCGATGATCTCGGCCACCGCCCGTCCGGCCTTGTCCACCGAATCAAAGCTGGCCAGCAGCACCCTGGCGACCTGGGGGCGAGGCAACAGCTTGACGGTGACTTCGGTAATGATCCCCAGCAGGCCTTCGGAGCCGGTGAACAACGCCAGCAGGTCCAGGCCCGGCGAGTCCAGGGCCTCGCTGCCCAGGACCAGGCGTTCGCCTTCGATGGTGAGGATTTCCAGTTTCAGCAGGTTGTGCACCGTCAGGCCGTATTTCAGGCAATGCACGCCACCGGCGTTCTCCGCGACGTTGCCGCCAATGGAGCAGGCGATCTGCGAGGAAGGGTCCGGCGCGTAATACAGCCCGAACGGCGCGGCCGCCTGGGAAATCGCCAGGTTGCGCACCCCTGGTTGCAAGCGCGCGATGCGGGCGTCGGGGTCGATGTGCAGGATCTGGTTGAAGCGCGCCATCACCAGCAACACGCCGCTTTGCAGGGGCAGGGCGCCACCTGACAGGCCGGTCCCGGCGCCCCTGGCCACCACCGGCACATGCTGTTCATGGCACAGCTTGAGCAATGCCTGCACCTGCTCGACCCGCCGCGGCAGCACGACGAGCAGGGGCGTGGTCCGGTAGGCAGAAAGCCCATCGCATTCGTAAGGCCTGAGGTCTTCGTCGCGGTGCAGGATATCCAGGTCTGGAATGCGTGCCTGCATGGCGTCGAGCAGGGCCTGCTTGTTCACGTTCGGCAGCGGGCCGTCGAGCTGCTCGTCGTAGAGGATGTTCATCGGATGATTGCCTCAACCTGTGGCGGGGGGG
>NZ_JBHFJB010000006.1:0-3513 GCF_057334555.1 Pseudomonas sp. AGC41 | reverse complement strand
AGGCTTTTCGTGGCGAGGGAGCTTGCTCCCGCTGGGCCGCGAAGCGGCCCCAAGGATTTTGCGTTGAAACAAAAAACTGGGCCTGCTGCGCAGTCCAGCGGGAGCAAGCTCCCTCGCCACGGTATTTCAACGCGGCTGACTTCACTGCCCCAACCCCTCCAGAAAATCCCGGTACAACGCCGCAGTCTTGCGTGGTTTTTCAACCATCGGCATATGCCCGACGCCGTCCCAGATTTCCACCCTGAGGTCAGTGATGCCCTTGCTCCATACCGGTACGCTGCTGACGTCGATCAACCGGTCCTTGCGCCCCCAGAGTAGCAACGAAGGCGCGCGGATGTCGGCCAGGCGCGGTTCCATGGGTGGGCTGGCGCGTAAATCGATGAAGATTTCCGCCAGCTCCTCCCGGCGCTGTTCGTAACGCTCGGCCAGCGCCGCCAGCACCACACTGGGTAACCAGGGCGGCGAGGCCATGGTCATGGCGTAGAACGGTGCGAAATCGGCTCGCGAATGAACCAGGAACGGGTTGTGGCCGGCCGCCAGGTGGCGTTCCATGTCGCTGGGTTCGGGGGCGGTGACACCGGCCGGATCGATCAATGCCAGGGTCAACACCCGCTCAGGCGACGTCGCCGCCAGCCACGCCGCGAGATAACCGCCCATGGAGTTGCCGATCACATGGACCTTGTCCAGGCCACAGGCATCGAGCAGTTCGATCACCCGCCGCGCCTGGGTCGGGATGTCATAACCGCCGCCGGCCTTGAAGCCGGTTTCGCCATGGCCGGCCAGGTCGGGAATCACCACCCGGTAATCGCCGACAAAATGCCGGGCGAAGCGCAACCAGAGGTTCTTGTCGGCGCTGTAGCCATGCAGCATCAGCACGCTGCCGGACGCTTCATACGGCCCGCCCTGCCAGGTCGACACCGTCATTTCGCTGATGGGTACGGTGATCTTGTGCAGCCGGTAGAGACGCGCTTCCAGCGCCATGCCCAGGTCATACAGCACATGGCCGATGCCCGGATACGTCAACCAGCTCCAGGCGATGAACACCGCAAGGACTACCCACAACACCAGCATGTTGTTGCCTCCATACCAAGACAAGGTGATCGAGACCCTGTATCGATGAATTTCCCTTTTTCATGTATAGCCAAAATCTGTGGGGAACCACGTTGATCGGTCGGAATAAATAGTGGGCCAGGTGTTAGCTCTTGCCATTGTTGCGGCTTACCAAGCCGGTACATCCCCATCCCAACCGTAGATCGTGTAGCCACAGCCGTACTGCTCGTCGACCTTGGGCCGCTGTGTCCTTGAGCAACCGCCCGGCCGGGTCGTACTTGAAGCTGGCGCTGCTGTTGTTTTTGTTGCGCAGTTCGATCAGTTGGCCGAGGCGGTCCCAGCGGTAATCGAGCGTTGTGCCGTTGGCGTCCTGGCGCTGTTGGATCAGCCCGGCTTCGTTGTCGTGCCAGGTGGTGCGCTGGCGCAAGGCGTCGGTATGGGTAAGCAGGCGACCTTCGGCGTCGCGGGGTTGACGCAGGCATGGGCATTGGCGCGATCAAGCCAATGCCGGTGACGTCGGGTTGTTAAAGAACGGGGCGCCGGTTAGCGGTGCACGGATCCGCGGGAGCCGCTGGCGATCATGGTTGCACCGCAGGTGGTCTTCATGCCATCCAACGCCACGGGAATGCCGTTGATGGAATAGGTGCTGCTGCCTTCGGCAATCGGGAAGGGGCCCTTGCATAAGGGGCACATCACCATGTGGCCTTTGCCGGCCATTGGTTTGCCGTTGAGGTTGGTGTGGGGGATAGATTCGGTGACAACGCCGCCGTGGTCGGTGCTGTCGCCAAGGCGGATGATGGTTTTCATACGGTCTTCACAGTAGCTATACCGTTACACTTCATGAAATTGTTTGGGGATGGCATATATCCTTACGATATCCTCATTGCAAGCTTGGTCAAAAAACCTACTTTCGTAAAATATGAAACTGTTTTTCAAGTTGCATCTTGAAAAGTGCTCCTGAATTTTTGCAAATTCGATAGATTTTTCATTGGGGTTATTTTGTTTTAAACGTGCTTTAAAATTGTTTTCTTCTTTTTGATTTGGATAGATGAATATATTTGGAATGATGGGGCGATTTTCGAAGGCGTCACCAAAGTCTGTAAATGATATAGCGATGAACAGCTCGTCTTCTGTTATGTTTCTTGCTCGCGCTATAGTTTTTATTGTATTTAACAGGAATGCTGAAAAGCCGATCAAAAAGTCTGTAGTGTTGCTTTTTCCTAAGGCTTCTGAGAGTAGATCTGCTCTGCTGTACCTTGATATGAGTGGAATTTCCTCGAAACTATCATGGCTTTCAAAGAATACATCCATGTCGTTGTATGGTTCTTGACTGATTATAGATTTGTATAGGTCTGTAAGTTTCATTTTTTCGGTATTTCCCATCCGTGATTATTTAGCCAGTCGATTGTTTTATTGGAGAAGGTTACATCGCCCTTTCCTTTGTCATGAATTGTCCCATCAAGATTGTAGCCTGCCCCGCATGGGCAATGTGCATGCCACTGACTGTTGGGTACGCTCTGTTCCGGTCCGTCAATCCGTACAATTTCAGGCGGCGCTTGCTCTCTTTTAACTTTAGTTTGAGCTTGTTTTGGGGTTCCGCCTGATCCGCCTTTCTTTTTGGCGAGGCCTAGCGGATCAACCCACTCCACCGGATTCGGCGCATAGGCATAGACATTAAGCCCACCCGCAAACCCAATCGGATCCTTCCCAATAAACCGCCCCACCTGCGGATCATAGTACCGATAGCGGTTGTAGTGCAGCCCGGTTTCCACATCGTAGTACTGCCCCTGAAAACGCAACGGATTGCGCACATCCGCGCGCTTGGCGGTGTCGCTACGCTGCTCCTTGGCCAGACCCCAGGCCTTGTAGACTCCTGCCCAGGCGATATCGCCCTTTTCGTCGGTCAGCTCCATCGGCGTGCCGAGGTGATCGCATTGATACCAGGCGAACGCGCTGAAGGTCACCGGCTTAGGCTTGTGCTGCCACACCGGGTCGCGGTCGATGTCGTAAGCACCCTCATAGACCGGCTCGGGCAGCAGTTGGATGCTGCGTTGCTCCACCGCCTGCGCCACTGGCACAAAGCTGCCCGGTTCAAAAAAGTAGTGGGTCAGGCGTTCGCTTTTGTCATTGTTGCGGCTCTCAAAGGCCAGCAAGTCACCGTCCCAGCCGTAGATGGTGTAGCCGCAGCCGTATTGCTCATTGAGCTTGGCGCGTTCCAGCTTGTTCCACATCGGCCCGGCTTCGCGGCGGTCGTGGTACTTGGCTTTGGACAGTTTGAACAGCCGCCTCCCCAGCGCATCGTAGGCGAAGCTGACGGTGAGTCGGTCATCTGCGTAGCCGATCAGGCGGTCGTACAAATCCCAGGTGAAGTGGGATTTCCTGCCGTTATGCAGGCGTTCCTTGAGGTTGCCGCGCTCGTCGTAGCTGTAGTGAGTGCCGACGTAGTCGCGGAGCAGGTTGTCC
>NZ_JBHFJB010000005.1:0-5465 GCF_057334555.1 Pseudomonas sp. AGC41 | reverse complement strand
CGACCAGTTGTTGGCCCAGCAGCAATGGAAAGATGAGACCAGCGAGACCACATTGCTCGCCACGGATCAGCAGCGTTCTGTTTTGCAGGTGCTCTACGCAACACAACCCGTCCCGTTGCCTACACGCCCTACGGTCACTGCCCTCAGGAAAGCGGCCTGCTCAGCCTGCTCGGTTTCAACGGGGAGCGACCGGACCCAGTGACTGGGCATTATTTGCTGGGTAACGGGTACCGGGGGTTCAATCCGGTGCTGATGCGGTTTAACAGCCCGGACAGTTTGAGTCCGTTTGGGGAGGGTGGATTGAATGCTTATGCGTATTGCAAGGGAAATCCGGTCAATTCCGAGGATTCCTCGGGCCATACGCCTGTATTTTTGAAGTCTCTTTTTAGAGGCCTGGGGATCATGAAGAAATCGTCCCATAAATCTGGTGTACCCTCGCCGAGCAAAGATTATCTGGTGGGTTACCATGGCACTACGGATGAAAGCGCAAATAGATTGCTCCACCGGGGAGTTTTAGAAGGATATGCCGGAGCCAACAGCAAATTGGAAGACTTGGTATTGGGTGAAGGATTTTACGTAGCTAAAGATCTTAGAGTTGCGGCGGATTACGCTCGTTCTTGCTCGCAAAAAGCAAACGCACAGTTATACTGAAGGTATACGTAACCGACATGCCCTCAAAAAAACTTGACAGTGATTATTACCGAGGCGAGGGGACAAACGAGGGGATAAAGTTTTTCCGCCCTCACATCTATAAGGATATTACATTTAAATACCATAGTTTTTTAACGCGCGATTCCATGACTGATCAAGCTCGCCTTATCCGTCAATGAACGGGGCTTCGGTGCATGTATGAAGCGAGCAATGAAAATACAAGATCGAAAAAAAGGGCGACATCGCTGTCGCCCTTCTTTCCGTCTTGCTTCCAACCTTACGCCGCATTAAACAACTTATGCGGATCAATCACAAACTTCTCGGCACACCCGCATCGAACTCGCCGTACCCCTTCGGCGCGTCATCCAGGCTAATCACCTGCACGCCAACGATTTCAGCGATGTTGATGCGCCCCCCCCGATGAGCAGGGCCCAGCTAGTGGCTATCATACCTAACACTTCTGCTAGCTAGACAACCCAGCGCGTCTGCCTAAGCATGATCTGCGTCCGGAGTTTCTTGATTCAGAGCGATGCCCATGCTTTCTACAGACGAAACGCTACTCTGCCACTATCACTACGATCCCCTTGATCGCCTGGCGGATTGCACGCCAGCGTCTCAGGCCAGCACCCAGCGCTTCTACTTGAAGCAACGCCTGACCTCAGAGATTCAAGGCTCGATACAGCGATCGATTTTCCAGCATGACGACCAGTTGTTGGCCCAGCAGCAATGGAAAGATGAGACCAGCGAGACTGCATTACTCGCCACCGATCAGCAGCGTTCTGTTTTGCAGATACTCGGCGCAACGCAACCTCACGCCTTCGCTTATACGGCCTACGGTCACCGCCCTGATGAAAACGGCTTGCTCAGCCTGCTTGGCTTCAATGGGGAACGACCGGACCCGGTGACCGGGCATTATCTATTGGGTAACGGCTACCGGGGATTCAATCCGGTGTTGATGCGATTTAACAGTCCGGACAGTTTGAGTCCGTTTGGAAAGGGTGGCTTGAATGCGTATGCCTATTGCTTAGGGGACCCGGTCAATCAGGAGGATCCAACAGGACATGTACCTCTCAGCGGATTATTCAGAATCTTCAGGCAGCTTTTTACAGCGACCCGGAAATCGCGAAGCGCAATAAAAAACGCCAAGCCCCCCCTGCGATCATCCGTTTCGCCAGCGACCAAAGCAGCCACGGATAGAACATCAAATATCATTGGCTTCCACGGCACGAGCATTGACAACGCAAAGCAAATAATGAAACAAGGCATTCGAAGCAAGAGCAAGGGCGATTCTTTTTTTGTCACCAACACTTTTGACAGTGCGCACAACTATTCAAGCCTTCAAAAAAATGGCGCTGTCCTCGCGGTTTACAGCGACGACGTTGAACGGGTTCGAGAATTTTCAACACGCAGCTTCGTCAAGCAATCGAACATTCCACAGCTGAAAATTCCCAAGGCAGCGCAAAACTCCTTGAGTTTCCGGATTGTCGATTCCGCCGACCGAAGCTCCAATTTCAACAGGTTCATGACTGAGCAGCAAAGCGCTGCTTATTGGATAGGCAAATTCCGAAAACAAAATTAAATCCAACCGGCCTTTACGGAACAACTGCATGTCGACGGAGAAGAACAATTCACTTGGCCACTACCACTACGACCCGCTTGATCGCCTCGCCGACTGCACGCCAGCGGCCCAGGCCAGCATCCAGCGCTTCTATCTGAAGAATCGCCTGACCTCGGAGATTCAAGGCTCGGTACAGCGGTCGATTTTCCAGCATAACGACCATGTGCTGGCCCAGCAGCAATGGGAAAATGAGATTAGCAAAACCACTTTTGTTGCAACCGATCAGCAGCGTCTGTTTTACAAATGCTCGACGCAACGCAACCTCACGCCTTCGCTTTTCCGGCCTACGGTCACCGCCCTCATGAAAACGGCTTGCTCAGCCTGCTTGGCTTCCATGGAGAACGACCCGACCCAGTAACCAGGCATTATTTGCTGGGCAATGGATATCGCGCGTTCAACCCAGTGCTAATGCGGTTCAACAGTACGGCCAGTTTGAGTCCGTTTTGCAGGGGTGGCTTGAATGCTTATACGTGTTGTGTCGGAGATCCGATTAATCGCAATGATCCTACAGGCCACACTTGGGCATGGGTGAAAACGCTTCTGAGGAGAGCTGGGCTCATGGGGTTGGCGATCGGCCTGGAAGCAATGGCTGCGCCATGCGCATGAAAGCGAAATACCAGCTCTGATCCAGTTCGCCAAACGGCTAAAGGGTTACTGGCGGGGCATCGTGAGCCGGGTACGCTGGCCGATGCACACCGGTCAGTTGGAGGAATAAACAATCGAATAACGGTCATCAAGCGGATGGCGTACGGTTACCGGGATAGCGAATTCTTTTTCATGAAGATCAAGAGCGTCTTTCCCGGTAATCCGTGAAGAACCAAAAATGAGGGCCAGCCCGTGCGTCTCAAAACGGGTTAAAGGTTCTCCAGGTTTGTCGTTCACCTTGTTTTACGAAGCCGGCTATCGATCCAAGCTCGGCACTTGATCGCGCAAGGCATCGCCTGTAGTAAAGTCGTCAGTTCCTACGAGCGGACGTTGGACGGCACTGGCGTTGGCGGGCCTGACAATCATGCATTAAAAATCCACGAGTTATTTCCTTTCAATAATGCCTACTGTCATGTTTGACAGTAGGCATTTAAAGCACCGAGCGTAAGCTTCAATCAACTCGCAAAAGCAAGTCGCGAGCCAAACGCACCGCACCTGAACGGCACTTACTTAACCTTCTTCGGGTGTCCATTCTTCCTGACCTCAGCCCTTGCTGATCGACGTGTTTTCATCAGCATGGGGTAAGGCTTGGGTCTTCGTTTTATTGCCCGCGGCTCAATCCTGCCAGGACGCTTTCCGACCCGTTTCTGGGCAATCAGCGCAAGCAGATTCAGCAGCCGATCCTCTTGCTCCTGAGCCCCGTACTGCCTCAACGCTAGGCACAGCTGAAGGCTATGCTTGAAGCTCAGTTCGCGAGGCAGACAGTCGGCCAACAGAGCTGATTGCGCCATGAGCATCCGTATCAGGTTGTGGGCCAACAAGTAGATCCACAACTCTTTGACGGCCATGCTCGGTGTCTTGCAGCTCAGAGCTTCAAGCCCCAGCGTAGTCTTGAGGTTGCGCAGATCCAGCTCCACGTGCCATCGATCTTAAAACAGTGATTTAAGAGCAGCTTTTGGCACCTGCTGTGGACAATTCAGAGTGGTGACCAGGATTTTTCCACCGGCCTTCAACTCACGTACTGTCAGCGTTTCAGGTGCCTCGTCGTAATAGGCCTGACTCATCCAGGACGGCTTTGCCTTGGGCTTTTTCAACTCAACCAAATGATCTTCCGACCCCAAGGGCTTTCCCAACTGAAAGTCCGTGCTACGCCGTCGAGCGCCATATTGTTCGAACACCCCGTCCACGCCTCGATGTTGCAATTCACACAACAAAAAGTAGGTTGCGTAGTAGGCATCGCCCAACACAATGTCACCTCGTTCCAAGGTATCGAGCATGGTTCTGAGCAGCGTCTGCTCATCACCTCCTTTACCGCGGAAACGTCCCAACGAGGCATCCAAAACGGCACCGCTGGCGAGGCAAACAATTCCCACCACCCGGCAGATGGGAAAGCCCAGTCCGGCTTTCTGCCCACGAGATTGCGGATAGGCCTGTTGGTTGGCCGGCGTATCCGGCAGGGTAACTGTAGTGCCATCCACGAGGCGCACAGGTCGCCCCCTCCAACGCCACGATGACGGAGCCCGGTTGCTCATCGATGACCCCGTGGAGCGCAACAAGGTTGAAACCATCTCCACCGGCAGCCGCGCTCTTGCTTTGCAGTAAGCACCGGTATGAATGCTGTTGGGCTTCAACCCCTCGCAAGAGCGCCTGACAGAAAAATCATTCACGGCATTCTGACAGGAGCGATCAGCGCTCATCGCCTGGGACAAAAACAGGGACAGTGTTTCGGTCGGCGGGAATAGCCGCTGACGATGCTTGGGTATCGACGACTCGATACCCCGCAATAGCTCTGGGTCGTTGAGCAGCTTGAAGAAAGCATGAGCGTTGCTGTTCGTGGCGTGCTGGCGCATACGTGCTGTTGATGTCGGACGATTTGGCGTCTACGATTCACTCGGGCTGTGTCCTTGCTTGATCGGTGTGTGTTCGCAACTATCACCGTAGACCAAGGCCAGCCTTTTTTCATTTTTTGCAGGCGTATCAGCTAGTTAGCTGTTAAGTAAGTGCCATTCGCACCGCACCTCTTTCAGTCGGGCAAGCAGGACAATAACAATGAGCAACCGACTCCAGGGAACCGTTAAATGGTTCAACGATGCCAAGGGCTATGGCTTCATCACCTGCGGCAAACGCGTCGACGACCTGTTCGTCATTACTCGGCGATCGACGGTGAAGGTTACAAGACTGTAAGGGAAAAGCAGGCCGTTACCTTTTAAATCGAGCGGGGAGACAGAGGTATGCAGGCCATAAGAGTGATACCTGTATAGGCAGCCAGGAGTAACCGTGTCGACGAAGCCCGCAAGCCTTCTGTGTCGCTATCATTACGACGCCCTCGATCGCCTGGCTGCTTGTACGCCAGCAGCCCAGGCCAGCACCCAGCGCTTCTACCTGAAGGATCGCTTGGCCTCAGAGATTCAAGGCTCGATACAGCGATCGATATTCCAGCACGACGACCAGTTGTTGGCCCAGCAGCAGCGCAAAGATGAGACCTGCGAGACCACATTGCTCACCACGGATCAGCAGCGTTCTGTTTTACAGATGCTCGACGCAACACAAC
>NZ_JBHFJB010000004.1:93879-96791 GCF_057334555.1 Pseudomonas sp. AGC41 | reverse complement strand
CCCACAGGGGGTCATGGTGGATCAGACCACCTGCTTCTCCGGCTCCGGAATATGGCTTGCCCCCAATACCGCCGGCAGCAACCCCGCCCGCAGATCCGTACCGCTCGGCTGTTGGTACAAGCCCAGCCCGAACTCCGGCATCACTGCCAGCAAGTAATCGAAGATATCCCCCTGGATGCGCTCGTAGTCGGCCCACACGGTGGTGCCGGTGAAGCAGTAGATTTCCAGCGGGATACCCTGGGCAGTGGTCTGCAGCTGGCGGACGATGCAGGTCATGTTCGGCTGGATCTCCGGGTGGCTTTTCAGATAGGCCAGGGCATAGGCGCGGAAAGTGCCCAGGTTGGTCATCCGCCGGCGGTTCGCCGACATCGCCGCGACGTTGCCCTGGGCTTCGTTCCAGGCCTTGAGCTCGGCCTGCTTGCGGCCGATGTAATCGGTCAGCAGGCGCACCTGGGTCAGGCGCTGTTCTTCCTCGTCGTGCAGGAAGCGCACGCCGCTGGCGTCGATGAACAGGCTGCGCTTGATCCGCCTTCCGCCGGATTGCTGCATGCCGCGCCAGTTCTTGAACGATTCGGACATCAGGCGCCAGGTGGGGATCGAGACGATGGTCTTGTCGAAGTTCTGCACCTTCACCGTGTGCAACGTGATGTCCACCACATCACCGTCGGCGCCGACCTGGGGCATTTCGATCCAGTCGCCGACGCGCAGCATGTCGTTGCTGGTCAACTGCACGCTGGCGACAAACGACAGCAGCGTGTCCTTGTAGACCAGGAGGATCACCGCCGACATCGCCCCCAGGCCAGACAGCAGCAACAGCGGCGAACGGTCGATCAGCGTGGCGACGATGATGATCGCGCCGAACACGTAGAGGACCATCTTGGTCAGCTGCACGTAGCCCTTGATCGAGCGGGTGCGGGCATGTTCGGTGCGGGCATAGACGTCCAGCAGGGCACTGAGCAGGGCACTGACGGCCAGCAGCATGAACAGGATGGTGAAGGCCAGCGCGACATTGCCGAGGAAGACCATGCTGGTCTTGCTCAGCCCAGGCACCAGGTGCAGGCCGAACTGGATGATCAGTGACGGCGTCGTCTGCGCCAGGCGATGAAAGACTTTGTTCTGGCGCAGGTCGTTGACCCAGTGCAGGGCCGGTTGGCGGCCGATCAGCTTGGCACCGTGCAGGATCAGGTAACGCGCCACGCGTCCGAGCACCAGCGCGATCGCCAGCAGCAGGGCCAGGGCGAGGCCGGAATGCAGGAGCGGGTGCTGATCCAGGGCCCCCCAGAAATCCTGAAGGTTGAGCCAGAATTGTTTGATATCCATGGACGAGACGGTCTTCTATGAGCGCGATGGGCGGATTAGAGCATTTAAGCGTGGCGAAGTGACCGTTGATGACAAATCCATCTTGAAAACACACTGATTTGCAGCCGTTTGTATAAAGAAACTCGGCCTGCGCGCTCGAAACCGGTAACCTATGCAGCTGTTTTTTTGCATTTCTTCGAGGTAGCACCCGTGTTTTCCCAATTCGCCCTGCACGAACGCCTGCTCAAAGCCGTGGCCGAGCTTAAATTTGTCGAGCCAACGCCGGTGCAGGCAGCGGCTATTCCGCTCGCGCTCCAGGGGCGTGACCTGCGGGTGACGGCGCAGACCGGCAGCGGCAAGACTGCTGCGTTCGTGCTGCCGATCCTCAATCGCCTGATCGGCCCGGCCAAGGTCCGCGTCAGCATCAAGACCCTGATCCTGCTGCCGACCCGCGAACTGGCCCAGCAGACCTTGAAGGAAGTGGAGCGCTTTTCGCAGTTCACCTTCATCAAGTCCGGCCTGATCACCGGCGGCGAAGATTTCAAGGTTCAGGCCGCTATGCTGCGCAAGGTGCCGGATATCCTGATCGGCACGCCGGGGCGGATGATCGAGCAACTGAACGCCGGCAACCTCGACCTCAAGGAAGTCGAAGTGCTGGTGCTGGACGAAGCCGACCGCATGCTGGACATGGGTTTTGCCGAAGACGTGCAGCGCCTGGTGGATGAATGCGTCAATCGCCAGCAGACCATGCTGTTCTCCGCCACCACTGGCGGTTCGGGCCTGCGCGAAATGATCGCCAAGGTCCTGAACAACCCTGAGCACTTGCAGCTCAACGCGGTCAGCCAGCTGAACTCCACGACTCGCCAGCAGATCATCACCGCTGACCACAACCAGCACAAAGAGCAGATCGTCAACTGGCTGCTGGCCAACGAGACCTACGAAAAAGCCATCGTGTTCACCAACACCCGGGCCATGGCCGACCGCATCTACGGTCGTCTCGTCGCCCAGGAATACAAGGCGTTCGTTCTGCACGGCGAGAAAGACCAGAAGGATCGCAAGCTGGCCATCGACCGCCTCAAGCAGGGCGGTGTGAAGATCCTGGTTGCCACCGATGTCGCCGCCCGTGGCCTGGACGTCGACGGCCTGGACATGGTCATCAACTTCGACATGCCCCGCAGCGGCGACGAGTACGTGCACCGCATCGGCCGCACCGGTCGCGCCGGCAACGATGGCCTGGCGATCTCGCTGATCTGCCACGGCGACTGGAACCTGATGTCGAGCGTCGAGCGCTACCTCAAGCAGAGCTTCGAGCGCCGTACCATCAAGGAAGTCAAAGGCACCTACGGCGGACCGAAAAAGGTCAAGGCGTCGGGCAAGGCCGTTGGCGTGAAGAAGAAAAAGGTCGACGCCAAGGGCGACAAGAAAAAAACCGGCGCCAAGGCCCCGACCAAGCGCAAGACCGCCAACCGCCCGAAGAGCGACGCGCCATCGCTGGTCAGCAAGGACGGCATGGCCCCGCTCAAACGCCGCAAGCCCGAGGCGCCGGCGGCTGAATAAGCCCATCAGGCCCCTGGGTCCTGATACTGTCGCAAGGCCGAAGACAATCCCCGTGG
>NZ_JBHFJB010000004.1:92223-93859 GCF_057334555.1 Pseudomonas sp. AGC41 | reverse complement strand
CGCTTGACCGGGCTGGCGCTCCAGCGCGAAGCGCTCACAAAAAAAGGGGCCGCTACGCAGCCCAGCGGGAGCAAGCTCCCTCGCCACGGTGCATCGTCCTATCTGCACCGTGCATCAGATGAAAGGCCGGACCCTGTGTCCGGCTTTTTCATTTCATGCCGCCGGATCAGAAATGGTATTTGACCAACAGGCTGGTATTGCTCTGGTTGGTCTTGAAGCTTTCGCTGTCCTCGATGGCGTACTTGTTCTTCCAGTAGTCGTATTCCACGCCCACGTACAGCTGCTTTGCGCCGAGCTTCAACGCCTTGCCCAGGTCATATTTGATCTGCGGGACGATATGCAGGTTGGCGTGGTACGTGCCCTTGGCGTTGCTGTCGTTGTCGACGACCCAGTCGATGAACCCGTCGAACAGAATGTCGGATGAACCCACCGGGACGGTGACGGCCCAGACCGGGGTGATCTGCCAGACATTGTCGCCCGCCCGCGAGCCTTCGGTCTGGCGGTTGTAGAAGTTCAGCTGGAAGTAATCGAAGCCGGGAATCGCCAGGTCGAAACCCGGGCCGATCAGGTAGGACTCGTTGTCACCTTCGCCAAACTCATAGGTCATGGCCAGCAGCACGTCCTTGACCGGGCCCAGTTCCAGCTTCTGATCGAAGATCTTGCCGAACGACAGGCGCGGACTGAACTCGCCGTAGTAGGTGTTCGGGCCGGAATTGCTGTCGTCCTCGCCGTTGTAGAAGATCCGGTCGAGGAAGAAGAAGTTGTCGCCGTAGGTCCAGGCATCGGCGTGTTCGAACGTCACGGTCTGCTGGATACGCGGATTGATCTGGAAATCCTTGCCGTAGAGGTAACTCAGGCTGTTGTTCTGCCACTGCAACAGATCGCCGGCCATGGCTTGGCTGCCGGCGAGCAACGATCCTGCGAGTATCAGGCTGGTGCACGTACGTTTCATTCGGTTTGCTCCCAAAGGTAAGTGGTACCGCGTAGTTGTCGTCAGCGCTCTGGTGTGGCGCCTTTTTCCACGGACAAAACATCCGTTCGGTCAGCTTTTTGTTTGTGGCAGTGGCTGAAAGTCGGTGGGTCGCTTAGGACCTTATGATTATTTTGAGGTGTCCGGGTTTGAACGGCCGCGCAGGATACGGACTTGCCTGGAGCGACTCAAGTGCGCTGCGACGGCGCATCCGGAGGCGTGACGATGGAGCGCATGCATAAAGCTTTCCTCTTGTTCTTATTGTTGAGGCGCAGGCGGCCGCTGACGGGCGACCGGTCGTGTGCCGGCCTGCCTGTCTGCGGTATTGCGGGTGGAGCGGGGTGTGTCTGGCCGGGCTAGTTGGTGCGTGCGCCCTGGGTGATCCAGGCGCCGATCAGGTCACGTTCCTGCTGGGTCATCTGGGTGATGTTGCCCAAGGGCATGATCTGGGTGGTTACGGCCTGGGCCTGGATGCGTGCGGCCTGTTGCTGGATCTGCTGCGGCGTATCGAAGATCACCCCGCCCGGCGCGGCGCTGAACAGCGGGCTGGTGGGCTTGGCCGAATGACAGACCGAGCAGCGCTCCTGGATCACGCTGTGGACCTTTTCAAATGACGGCCCCTGCGCGCTGGACGCCTGGGCGGGCGGGGTTGCCGGCGCGGCGGGG
>NZ_JBHFJB010000004.1:90507-92130 GCF_057334555.1 Pseudomonas sp. AGC41 | reverse complement strand
CCGGTTTGGCCCCGCCGCCCACCGCCGTTTCCGGCAACGGTTGATACTCGATCACGCCGGGAGCCTTGGTGACTTCCGGTGCCGTTGGCATTGGCTTGGGCCCGGTGACGTACGCCAGGCAGATCATCGCCAGGGCGCCGACCGGCAGCGTCCAGGCAAACCGGTTGCTGTCATGGCGGGTGTTGAAGTAATGACGCACCAACACCGCCGCCACGGCGATCCCGGCCAGGATCAGCCAGTTGTATTGGCTGCCGTAGGTGCTCGGGAAGTGGTTACTGATCATGATGAACAGCACCGGCAGGGTGAAGTAGTTGTTGTGGCGCGAACGCAACAGGCCCTTGGCCGGCAACGCCGGGTCAGGCGTGCGATTCTCGGCGATGGCCGCCACCAGGGCGCGCTGGGCCGGCATGATGATGCGGAACACGTTGCCGACCATGATCGTACCGATGACGGCACCGACATGCAGGTAGGCGCCGCGACCGCTGAACACCTTGCTGAAACCGTAGGCCGCGGCGATCAACAGCACGAACAGAATCAGGCCGAGCAGGGCGGGGCGCTTGCCGAGTGCCGAGTCGCAGAGTGCCGAGTAGACGAACCAGCCAACGAACAATGAACCGAGGCCCAGGGCAACACCCTCGGCGCCGCTCAGGCTGCTGCCGGGAGCCAGCAGGTAGACGGTCGGGTTCCAATAGAACACCAGGCACAGCAGGGCGATGCCCGACATCCAGGTGAAATAGGCTTCCCATTTGAACCAGTGCAGGTTGTCCGGCATGGACGGCGGCGCGAGTTTGTATTTTTCCAGGTGGTAGATGCCGCCACCGTGGATGGCCCATAAATCACCGGCCAGGCCGCTCCGGGGGTTGACGCGATTGAGGTTGTTTTCCAGCCAGACGAAGTAGAACGACGCGCCGATCCAGGCCACGCCAGTGATCATGTGAACCCAGCGCACGCTCAGGTTCAGCCATTCCAGCATATGTGCTTCCACAGTCTTTACCTCTCGCCCGTCACCCTTGTCTTCGGGTGATCGGACCTTCTCTTATTGGTGGGGGGCGAGGATCAGTGACTCATCCTCTTGGAAAAAATGCTCATCGCAGTTGTTGCCTGTGCCACTGCGATCAACCACCAGGAAGTCATCCCGCTTTTCGATCGTCAGCACCGGGTGGTGCCAGACGCCGCGATGGTAATTGATGCCCTGCCTGCCGTTGGTGACGAAGGCGCGGACCAAGCCTGATACAGGTGCATCGCCAAGTGGCGCGACCACGATCAGAAAGGGGTTGCCGAGCAGCGGAATGAAGGCCTGGCTGCCCAGCGGATGGCGCTCCAGCATGCGTACGGTCAACGGCATCTGCAGCGCGTCGGCGCGAAAGATGCTGATGATCGCCTGGTCGTCCGGCGTGGCGGTCTCGACCGTCGCCAGGCGATGGAAGCGCATGGTCGAACCGTTGTTGATCATGAAGTGATCGCTGCCGTCGGTTTCGATCACGTCACCGAACGGGGCGAAGGCTTCTTTGGTCAATGGCTCGATCTTGAGTGTGCGCATGCTGGTCTTCTTAACCTTGAATTCGTTGTTGTCTGTTCTATTGCTATCGCGAGCAGGCTCGCTCCCACATTTGACCGCAAACC
>NZ_JBHFJB010000004.1:84632-90484 GCF_057334555.1 Pseudomonas sp. AGC41 | reverse complement strand
CCGCAAACCCCTGTGGGAGCGAGCCTGCTCGCGATTGGCTTCACTGCTATTTAGCGACCTTGCCCAATACCCGCAGGCGACTCACGCCACCGTCCGGGAACACGTTCAGGCGGATATGAGTGATCGGCCCCAGTGCCTTGATCTGCTCGGCGAAGGTGTGTTCGGCGTGCATTTCCAGCTTCTGGCTCGGCAGCAGTTCGCGCCAGAACAGCGACTGGGTTTCGATCTGGCTGTCGGTGCCACCTTTGACGAACGCGCCCTGGATCGAGCAGCTGTCCGGGTAGTTGCCCTTGAAGTGCAGGGTGTCGACGACGACTTTCTCAACAATGCCGGCGTGGCCCAGGGCGACGATCACCCAGTCATTGCCGGGGGTGCGCCGCCGGGCGGTTTCCCAGCCGTCGCCCATGTTCACGCCACGGCCCGGGTTGAGGATGTTGCTCATGCGGCCGAAGTGTTCGTCGGAGCAGGCCAGGGCGCGACCACCGTTGAGGGCGGCAGCCAGGTCGATCTGTTCGTTGTCGCCGACGGCGGACCAGTCGCGGTACGGAATCCCGTAGACCCGCAGGCGGGCCACGCCACCGTCCGGATAGATGTTGAAACGCAGATGGCTGAACGCCTGGTCGTTACTGATTTCGTGGTAGTGGTGACTGTCGCCCTTCAGCTCGACGGCCGACAGCACTTCGGTCCACTGGGTGTTTTCGTCCGGCTCGCCTTCAGCCAGGAAACAGGCTTCCAAGGAGGCAGACGGTGGGTAATTGCCGGTGAAGAATGAGGTGTCGATATCCACGCCCTTGATCGAGCCCGGCACGCCGAGGCGGATCACCGCGCTGTCGTAGCCTTCGAAACGCTTGCGGCGCGACTCCCAGCCGTCCATCCATTTGCCGTTATCGTCGAACACACCCTCCTTCCATACGGCCGGGGTCGGCTGGAACAGGCGGTTGGCATCGGCGAACCAGTCATCGGTCACCGAAATGATCCTGGTGCCAAGGCGGGCGTCGGCCAGGTTGACGAATTTCTCGAACGGTACGGCGTAAGCTTTCATTCTTCTTGTCTGCCTTTGATAAGTTGGCTGGGGATGCTTGCAGGACCTGCTCTTGAGGTGCTGCTCGCTAAAGGGTCAGTAATCGGAACAACGCGATCTTGTTGATCTCTGCCAATGCGCATTTGAATTCGGCGTCCGCCGAGTGGTGAATGCGCGTTTCGAACGCGGCAAGGATCTGGTGCCGGTTGCTGCCTTTTACCGCCATGATGAAGGGAAACTTGAACTTGGCCTTGTAGGCCTCGTTCAGCTCGGTGAAGCGCTGGAACTCTTCGGCCGTGCATTGGTGAATACCGGCGCCAGCCTGTTCGTTGGTGCTGGCTTCGGTCAGTTGGCCCTGGACGGCGGCTTTGCCGGCCAGGTCCGGGTGAGCGTTGATCAGCGCCAGCTGGCTGGCGTGATCGGCACTCAACAGGATGTCGCTCATGCGCTGGTGCAGGGTTTCGATCTCGTCGATCGAGCAATCCTGGCCGAGGTCAAAGGCCTTTTCGGCCACCCATGGCGAATGTTCGTAGATGTCGGCGAAGGCTTTGACAAAGGCTTCGCGGCTCAGGCTGGAAGGCTTGAGGGTCTGGAAGGCAGTCATTTCGAAGCTCCCGAATACGGGTGGGTCTGCTGCCAGTGGCGCGCAATGTCGACGCGGCGGCTGAACCACACCTGTTCGTGGCCCTTGACGTATTCCAGGAAACGCTTGAGGGATGCCAGGCGCGCAGGGCGGCCGATCAGGCGGCAATGCAGGCCGATGGACAACATCTTCGGTGCTTCGGCGCCTTCGGCATACAGTACGTCGAAGGCATCCTTGAGGTACTGGAAGAAGTCGTCGCCCTTGTTGAAACCCTGCGCCTGGGTGAAGCGCATGTCATTGGTGTCGAGCGTATAAGGGATTACCAGGTGCGGCTTGCCGGTGGGGTTGTTCGGCTCCCAGTAGGGCAGGTCGTCGTCGTAGGTGTCGCTGTCATAAAGAAAGCCGCCTTCTTCCATCACCAATCGCCGGGTGTTGGGGCCGGTGCGGCCGGTGTACCAGCCCAACGGCCGCTCGCCGGTGATTTCGGTGAGGATGCGGATCGCTTCGAGCATATGCTCGCGTTCCTGCGCTTCATCCATGTATTGGTAGTCGATCCAGCGATAGCCGTGGCTGCAGATTTCGTGGCCGGCGGCGACCATGGCGCGAATCACGTCCGGATGGCGCTGGGCGGCCATGGCCACGGCGAAGATAGTCAGTGGGATATCGAATTGCTGGAACAGCTTGAGGATCCGCCAGACGCCGGCGCGGCTGCCATACTCGTACAGCGACTCCATGCTCATGTTGCGCTCGCCCAGCAGCGGTTGCGCCGAAACCATTTCCGAAAGGAACGCTTCGGATTCACGGTCGCCGTGCAGGATGTTGCGCTCGCCACCTTCCTCATAGTTGAGCACGAAAGACAGGGCGATGCGGGCATTGCCCGGCCATTGCGGATGGGGAGGGTTACTGCCGTAACCGATCAGGTCGCGTGGGTAGTCAGCGCTCACTGCAGTCTTCCTTCTTCTTCGAACCATGTAGGTGGCGCCTTGGGGGTGAATCACTGGCTGGCGTCACGACGATGGGCTGATTGTATACAACTTTATATGCGAGTTGTAAGCCTGTTTTTTGCATTTTTCACCGCGACCGTCGGTTTGTCTACACTGCAAGAAATCTGCCCACTTGGTCAATTTACCCTTCACAAGCCTTTGTCGAAGCAGGGGCGGATCGGGAATTGGGCGGAACCATCGTTAGGCGTCGTGCACGAGAAAAATTCATTTTTTATTGTGTACAATTTATGTTTAAAGTGTCTTAATTCGAGAATTGCCGCAGCGTTAATGCTTCAAAATGGTGCGGCCTGTCTTTCAACTGACTCAGGAGGCGCCGTGCCTGGTCGCCCTGCGGCAAGGCACGCACAATCAATGGGACGTCTGACTACACACGTTTTGGATGCTGCACACGGTTGTCCGGGCAGCTCGATCAGGATCGAGCTGTACCGCGTCGAAGGTTCGCAATTGCAGCTGGTCGCCAGCGCATTGACCAACAGCGATGGCCGTTGCGACGCACCGCTTTTGCAAGGAGATGACTACCGCAGCGGGGTCTATCAGATTCAATTCCATGCCGGCGACTACTACCGCGCCCGTGGCGTGCAGCTGGCCGAGCCGGCATTCCTCGATGTGGTGGTGCTGCGCTTCGGTATTGCGCAGGAGCAGGAGCACTACCACGTGCCCCTGCTGATTTCGCCTTACGCTTATTCAACCTATCGAGGCAGCTGAGCCCCCAAGCAGCTGCCTTGCCCTGGAAGCGACTGCGCATAGAGCTTCTTTGGTTTTTAGCCCGCCCACACTGCGGGCTTTTTTTGGCCTTGAAAAAGAGCTTGTCTTCGAGGCCGCCTTCGCGAGCAGGCTCGCTCCCACAAGGTTTCGTGAATACCAGTAATCCAGTGTGGGAGCGAGCCTGCTCGCGAAGCTTTTGCTTTTCAGCGGCTCAACAAAGAAGCCGCCCCCGCCCCACTGAACAACCCCGCACTGACCCGGTTGAACCAGCTCTGACCCTTGCCGGTACGCAGATACCGGGCGGCGCCATGGGCACCCAGGCCATAGGCCAGCTTGCACAGCAAATCGAGCACGGTCCAGGTGGCGATCATGATCAGCAGTTGCGGCAGGAATGGCTGTTCGGCGCTCAGGAATTGCGGCAGGAACGCCGCGAAGAAGAGGATGTCTTTCGGGTTGCTCGCGCCCAGCACGAATGCCCGGCCGAACAAGGCGCGAAACCTTGGAGTGGCGCTAGCCTGGGGCACTTCGGCGCCCTGGGATGGCTGGCGCGATTGCTGCCAGCTCTGCCAGGCGAGGTAGAACAGATACAGCGCGCCGACGATTTTCAGGGCGCTGAACAATTGTTCCGAAGCCAGCAACAGCGCCCCGAGCCCCAGCGCTGAGGCGCTCAACAGGCAGATCGAGGCCATTACTCCACCGAGGAACGCCGGATAAGAGCGACGCAGACCGTAGTTGAGGCTGTTGCTGATCATCAGCAGCGACAGCGGGCCGGGGATGAGGATTACCACCAAGGCGGCGCCACTGAACAACAACCAGGTTTCCAGATTCATTGCTTTGCTCCTGATGCACAAAAGCCTCACCCGACGGGGTGAGGCGGATACAGACGGGCCCGCTTACAAGAAGATGAACTTGGCGATAAAGATCGCGCAGAGCACCCACAGGCTGACGGATATTTCCTTGTGTTTACCGGTGCCGGCCTTGAGCACCACGTAGGTGATGAAACCCAGCGCGATGCCATCGGCGACCGAAAAGGTCAGCGGCATCATGATGGCGGTAACGATGGCCGGGATGCTGTCGGTCGCTTCGTCCCACTCGATGTGGGCCATGCCGCCCATCATCAACATGGCGACATAAATCAAGGCGCCGGCCGTGGCATAGGCAGGAATCATCCCGGCCAGCGGGGCAAAGAACATGGCGGCAATAAATAGCACACCGACTGTCACCGCCGTAAGCCCCGTGCGGCCGCCGGCGGCGACGCCGGCCGCGCTTTCCACGTAGCTGGTCACTGGCGGAACACCGACCATCGCGCCGAATACGCTGGAGGCGCTGTCGGCCTTGAGGGCCTTGGACAGGTTTTCGATCTTGCCGTCGGGCTTCACCAGGCCGGCGCGCTGGGCGACGCCCATCAAGGTGCCGGCGGTGTCGAACATATGCACGAACAGGAAGGCCAGCACCACACTGATCATGCTGACGTTGAACACGCCGGCGACGTCCATCGCCATCCAGGTCGGCGCCAGGCTCGGCGGCGTCGACATCACGCCATTGTATTGCACCAGTCCCAGGCCCCAACCGGCCAGGGTCACGGCAATGATGCTGATCAGGATCGCGCCGAACACGCGGTGGTAGCTCAGCACGGCGATCATCAGGAAACACACGGCGGCCAGCAGCGGTCCTGGCTCATGCAAGGAGCCCAGCTTGATCAGCGTCGCCGGGCTGTCGACGATGATACCGGCGGTCTTCAGGCCGATCAGCCCGAGGAAAAGTCCGACCCCCGCGCCCATGGCGTAGCGCAGGCTCACCGGAATGCTGTTGAGCAACCACTCACGCACCCGTGACAGGGTCAGGAACATGAACAACACCCCGGAAACGAACACCGCGCCCAGCGCGGTTTCCCAGTTGTAGCCCATGGTCCCGACCACGGTGTAGGTGAAAAAAGCGTTCAGGCCCATGCCCGGCGCCAGGCCCACCGGCCAATTGGCATACAGGCCCATCAACAGGCAACCCAGGGCAGCGGCGATGCATGTGGCGACGAACGCGGCGCCGTGATCAATGCCCGCGTCGGCCATGATGTTGGGGTTGACGAAGATGATGTAGGCCATGGTGATGAAGGTCGTCAGGCCGGCGATCAGCTCGGTCTTCACCGTGGTGCCGTGCAAGCTGAGTTTGAAGATTCGCTCCAGCCAGCCACTGCGTAGTGGCGGCGAAAGGTCCAGGGTCTGGGCTTCGGGTTTGCGGCTTTCCACAGCGAGTACTCCTCAAGAGTCTTATTGTTATTTCAGCACCGCGTGCTCCCGGAGGAAGGCTGCGAGGCATTGAGGCGGTAAGGCTGGCGAAGTAGTTGACCTTTTGGTCAGGAACTCGCACGAAGCGAATTATGCTTTTGTATACAAATAAAGCAAATAATGTTTTCTGTTTTGTTGACGAAATATCTGTGCATAGAGATATATCTTCCTTGAAGACGCCTTCGCGAGCAGGCTCGCTCCCACATGAGGTTCATCGTCGAACACAAAGGCCATGTTCAACGAGATCACTGTGGGAG
>NZ_JBHFJB010000004.1:78779-84612 GCF_057334555.1 Pseudomonas sp. AGC41 | reverse complement strand
CGAAGGGTCCGCATGGGCTGAACGACTTCCTTAGTCGCCGGCCTTGCCCAACCCCAGATTCACCGCCAGCCACCCATCCACCGCCGCTTCCCCGGCCTCGGCAAACACTCGCTCGAGCAATTTGACCTGCTCGCGCCGCAGCGCCTGTTCAAAGCGCGCGCCCTCGACGGTCAGTTCCAGCAGCCGTTTGCGCTTGTCGGCCTCGGAGGCAACGCTGTTCACCAACTGCATTTCCATCAATTGCCGCAGCGGCATGTTCAATGCCTGTTTGCTCACGCCAAGCAGCGCCAACAGCTCCTTCACACTTAATGATGGATAACGGGCGATGAAAAAAACGATGCGCTGATGCACGCGGCTCAAGCCCCGGCGCTCAAGCATTTCATCGGCTTTGGCGGTAAACGCCTGGTAACCGAAGAAGAACGCTTCCATGGCCATTTGTTGGGATGTGGGATTTTTAAGGTCAAGCATATTGACGTTTCCAGAGGCGACGCGGTAATTTCGGTCAAACAGTTTGACTCATTTTTCCAAGGCCTCGCTACAGGTGACCCCATGGCTTTTTCCGAACGTGTTTCGCGCCTCAAAAGTTCTTTGATCCGGGAAATCCTCGCCGCGGCGCAGCGCCCGGAAGTGATGTCGTTTGCCGGCGGCCTGCCGGCCGAAGCCATGCTGCCGAAGGTGCAGTGGGAGGACATGCCGCTGTCCATGGGCCAATACGGCATGAGCGAGGGCGAGCCGGCCTTGCGTGAAGCGCTGGCAGCGCAGGCGCGATCGTTGGGCCTGGCTTGTGAGGCCGGTCAGGTCTTGGTGGTGAGCGGTTCCCAGCAAACCCTTGACCTGGCGGCCAAGTTGCACATCGACATCGGCACCGAGATTTTGCTCGAAGCGCCGACTTACCTTGCGGCTTTGCAGATTTTCCAGCTGTTCGGCGCCAATTGCATCACCGTGCCCCTTGAAGCGGATGGCCCGGACCTTGAGCAATTGCGGGCCCGGCTGCAGCAGCATCGACCGGCGTTCATCTACCTGATCCCAACGTTCCAGAACCCTTCGGCGGTACGCTACAGCGAGGCCAAGCGCGATGCGGTCGCGGCACTGCTGGACGAGTTCGGCGTGACGCTGGTGGAAGACGAGCCCTATCGCGAACTGACCTTCGATGGCGGCAGCGCCACGCCGATTGCCAGTCGCTTGGAAAAGGCCAGCTGGATCTACACCGGCACGGTGTCGAAGACGTTGTTGCCTGGGCTGCGGGTGGGGTATCTGATTGCCAGCCCGGACCTGTTCCCGCACCTGCTAAGGCTCAAGCAGTCAGCCGACCTGCACACCAATCGCATCGGCCAGTGGCAGGCGTTGCAATGGATCGGCACCGAGCAGTACCGCAGCCATTTGAGTGAATTGAGGGATTTTTACCGGGACCGTCGCGACAGGTTCCAGGCCGCGCTGCAAAGGCATTTCGCCGACATTGCCGACTGGAACGTGCCCCAGGGCGGGCTGTTTTTCTGGCTGACCCTCAAGCAACCGCTGGATACCCGGACCTTGCTTGCCGCCGCCCTGGCGGAGGACGTGGCATTCATGCCGGGAGAGCCGTTTTTTCCCGAGCCTGACAAGCATCCCGGGCACTTGCGCTTGAATTTCAGCCATATCGATCCGGCGCGGCTGGATGAAGGGCTCAGGCGACTGGCGGGGGTGGTGCGGGGGGCTTTGGCTGCCGAGGCGGCTTGAGGTTTGGGTTGGATCGACCGGCCTCTTCGCGAGCAGGCTCGCTCCCACATGGATCTCTGGGTGATTGCAAACTTGTAATCAACACCGGCCTCCTGTGGGAGCGAGCCTGCTCGCGAAAGGGCCATCAACCCCGGCAAAAATTCTCAGACCGCCGAAAAACGCTTGTCCAGATAATCAATGATCACCTTGGACTCATACATCCAGGTGGTCTCGCCATTCTCTTCAATACGCAGGCAAGGCACCTTGATCCGGCCGCCCTGTTCGAGCAGCGTCTGGCGATCCTGCTCGTTGTTTTTCGCATCGCGCAGGGCCACGGGCACGTTGAGACGGTGCAGGGCGCGGCGGGTCTTCACGCAGAACGGGCAGGCATGGAACTGATACAGCGTCAGGCTGCGGGCCGCCTGGTCGACTTGCGCCTGGGCTTCGGCCGGGCGCTTTTTCTTGCCGGGGCGAGTGATGAAGTCGATGAAGATGATGAGCTGGCCCAGACCAACTCGAAGCGCTTTGACGATCACGGTGCAAGCCTCGAAGCAGGGAAGAAGAGGGCGCGCAGCTTACCTGATTTTTGCCAGGCGAAAAAAAACCGGCGATCAATGCCGGTTTCCTTAATGTGTTGCTTTACTTGATCAGGCTGAGGAATTCCATGCGGGTCGCCGCGTTTTCACGGAATTCACCGAGCATCACCGAAGTGATCATCGAGGAGTTCTGTTTTTCCACACCGCGCATCATCATGCACATGTGCTTGGCCTCGATCACCACCGCCACGCCCATGGCCCCCGTCACCTGCTGGACCGCATCGGCGATCTGGCGACTGAGGTTTTCCTGGATCTGCAGGCGACGCGCATACATATCGACGATACGCGCGACTTTCGACAGGCCCAGCACCTTGCCACTCGGGATGTAGGCCACATGGGCCTTGCCGATGAAAGGCAACAGGTGATGCTCGCATAGCGAGTACAACTCGATGTCCTTGACCAGCACCATTTCGCTGTTGTCGGAGCTGAACAAGGCACCGTTGGTGACTTCTTCCAGGGTCTGTTCATAACCGCGGCAAAGGTACTGCATGGCCTTGGCAGCGCGCTTGGGCGTGTCGAGCAGGCCCTCGCGGGAAACGTCCTCGCCGAGTTGGCCGAGAATCGAGGTGTAATTCTGTTCCAGAGACATGAAACTACCTGTGGGATTTTACGCAAAGGGCAAGGGTACGGTGGCGGACACGGCGCTGCAAGCTCGGCAATCGAGGGTTACTCGTCGCGACCTTCCATCATGGTGCGCTTGAGCATCACGTAGACCGCCCCGGCGCCGCCGTGCCTGGCCTGGCAAGAGGTGAAGCCGAGCACTTGCGGGTGCTGGCGCAGCCAGGTGTTGACGTGGCTCTTGATCATCGGTCGCTTGCCGTCCAGCCGCACCGCCTTGCCGTGGGTGACGCGCACACAGCGGATTTCGAATCGGGTGGCTTCGGCGAGGAACGCCCAGAGGGTTTCCCGGGCTTTTTCGACAGTCATGCCGTGCAGGTCGAGGCTGCCTTCGAAAGGGATCTGGCCGACCTTCAGCTTGCGCATCTGGCTTTCCTGGACCCCGTCTCGCGCCCACATCAACTCGTCTTCAGGGCCGACGTCGATGACGAACTGATCGGACAGGCCATCCACGGTCGTTGCATCGGTGCGCACGGTGGCGGCCTGGCGCAACTTGGCGATCTGCGCGCGATCGGCCTTCGGCTTGCCGGTTTCGGCGCGATCGTGTTTGATTGGTTTTACGCCCTGGATCGCACTTTTGAACAGGGAAAAGTCGTCGTCTTGCATGTCAGCCTCCGCGAAGGCCGGCCAGTTTACCCAACTCCGCTGGGATAGGGCGCGACAAAACGTCGGATGGCGGATCAGTCGTGTTTTTTCATCAGATGGGGAGCCATGGCCAGCTCCAAGGATTGGCGGGCGCGACGGCGGCAACGGCGCCAGAGCCAGATGCCCGACAGCAGGACCAACAGACCGATTGCCAGGATGATCGCCGAACCGAGCGGGGTGGCGTTCAACTCGCCCAACGCGGGTGGGCGGCCGAGCAGGCTGGCGGCGCCGGCCATCGCCAGCAGCACACCCAGCGTTGCCAGCAGCGCCGCGATCCCCGCGCCGATACGAAATCGCCAGTTGCTCGGGCCCTTGGGCCGCAAGCGACGTGCGTCAAAACCATCGGATAACTTCATTCCGACCTTCCTCAATGGGTATCGGCCCTTCGACCGGAAGATGTTCGGGTTGTTCCTGAAGCCGGGACAATTGCAGCAAATGAGACGTTTTTGCGGATGAGCGGCGCAACCAGCCGCTCATCAGAGGTGTCAGGTGAAGTCGCGGGTCATGGCCAGGGTGGCGAAGTTGTCCGCCATGATCGCCATTTCAGTCTGGTGGACATGTTCGGCGCTCAGCACGCCGCCCTTGTGCGGCAGGTCACGGGTGGCGCAGGCGTCTTCGACCAGGGTGCAGCGGAAACCCAGATTCTTGGCGGCGCGCACGGTGGTGCTGACGCTGGAATGGCTCATGAAACCGCAGACGATCAGGTCCAGTGGGCCGAAATCCTCCAGACGCTTCTTCAACTCGGTGCCGTGGAAAGCGCTCGGCAAGAGCTTTTCGATGATGGTTTCGTCGTCCCGCGGCTCAAGGCCCGGAATGAATTCCCCACGTTCGCCCTGTGGATCGAACAGCCCGCCGTGGGTACCGAGGTGGCGCACGTGCACGATCGGCCGGCCGGCGGTGCGGGCCGCGCCGAGCAGTTGCTTGATGTTCGCGACCGCCGCGTCCATGCCGCTGAGGGCCAGGGGGCCGGCGAGATACTCTTTCTGGGCATCGATGATGATCAGCGTCGCTTGACTCAGGTTGGCCGCCGCATAACCGCGACCGCTGAGTTGAAACATCGTTTTTGGAACGGACATTCTGGGGCTCCTTGGAGTGGGGCTTTTGCGACATTCTCCTCCGGCTGAGCGGTTCTGTGAATCGCTTCCATCGCAAGGGCCGTCGTTGCTGGCCTACAGCCTTGCCAAGATCGGCATCTTTTTCAATGGGCGGCGAAAAAAATGGAGAGATCCTACGGCTGGATCAGAGCTTTTCGTTTTCGTGGGGGTGTTTGGGGGAGTGCGGGTTTGGCTGGTAGACTCGCCCGTCGATTTTTCTGGAGCATGCCGCTGTGATCACTTCCCGCCTTCGTACACTGCGCGACCATATTCGTTGGGCCGTCAGCCGTTTCCATGGCGAGGATCTGTTCTTTGGCCATGGCACCGACAATGCCTGGGATGAGGCTCGCCAACTGGTGTTGGGTGCGCTGCATTTGCCTTGGGAAATTGCCGACAGCTATCTGGATTGCCGTCTCGAAGACGAAGAGCTGGTACACGTGCAGCGCCTGCTGCGCCGACGTATTGCCGAGCGCATTCCAACTGCCTACTTGCTCGGTGAAGCGTGGTTCTGCGGAATGTCTTTCATCGTCGACGAACGCGTGCTCATCCCGCGTTCGCCCATCGGCGAGCTGATTGAAAAACGCTTCGAGCCCTGGCTGGGCCAGGAGCCTGCGCGGATCCTCGACCTGTGCACCGGTTCCGGCTGCATCGGGATCGCCTGTGCCTATGAATTCCCGGAAGCCGAAGTGGTGCTGGCCGACCTGTCGTTCGAAGCGCTGGAGGTGGCCAATCAGAATATCGAGCGCCATGGCGTCGATGAGCGGGTGTTCACGGTTCAGGGCGATGGCTTTGATGGCTTGCCTGGGCAGCGTTTCGACCTGATCGTGTCGAACCCGCCTTACGTCGACGCGGAGGATTTCGCCGACATGCCCCAGGAATACCAGCACGAGCCGGAGTTGGGCCTGGCCTGTGGCGATGACGGCTTGAACCTGGTTCGCCGGATGCTGGCCGAGGCGGCCGACCATCTGACCGAGAAGGGCCTGTTGATTGTCGAGGTGGGCAACAGCCAGGTGCATGTCGAAGCACTGTATCCGGAAGTCGACTTCGCCTGGCTGGACTTCGAGCGCGGCGGCCATGGCGTGTTCATGCTCAGCGCCGAACAGTGCCGCCAGCACCAGGCGTTGTTTGCTTCCAGGATTTGACGCTGGGCTGCCTTTGTGGCGCGGGAACTTGCTCCCGCTGGGC
>NZ_JBHFJB010000004.1:67043-78759 GCF_057334555.1 Pseudomonas sp. AGC41 | reverse complement strand
CCCCCGCTTCAAAGGTTTGAGATAGGAGTCGCCAGGTTTACGACTGCTGCGCAGCCGAGCGGGAGCAAGCTCCCTCTCCACGGTTTTTTGCGTCGCTTCCACAGGGGTTATTCACGCGCTGTTAATGCCGCGTCGCAATCCAGATCAGCAGCCCCGCCTGGAACATGGCAAACGCCACCAGGCACGTGATGGTAAAGCGCAAGCCGGTGTCTTCGCGCTTGAATTTGTTGACCTTCTCTTCCTGCTTCTTGAGTTTGACTTCCTGCTCCGCCAGGTTCTGCTCGGCTTGTTGCAGCATCTGCGCGGCTTCGAGAATCTCGACGAACTGCAGTTTTTCGGTGTTCCAGTCGCCCACCAGGTCGCCAACCTGGGCGGCCTTGACGCTGCCCTTGAGGTGCTGGGCGTCGGCGTAGACCACCTCGAAGCCGTGGGCCTTGAGGAAGTGATCGCGGCGCAGGCGGGTGTCTTCGTTCAGTGCGTCCTTGTTGTTCAGGTCGCTGCCGTCCACCCGATAGCTCGACCAGCGCTTCTTCGCCCAAGTGATGCCCTGGGCGGCGAGGAAGCGCCCGATTCCACGATTCAAAGGCTCGACTTGCAAGTTGTCAGGGGAGAAAGACAGACGTTTCTCGACGTGGTCGGCCCAGACGTCCAGATGGTTCTGTTCCTTGCGCACTCGTTGGCCGGGCAACTTGATGCTCATGCGCAGCAGGCTGCGCTCCTTGCTGTGGCGCTCGGCGTAGCTGAACTCGACAAAACGCAAGGGCCGCACACCGGTGGCGCGATCGGTCTTGAGCGGGGCCAGCCGGAGCATTTTATGCTGCTCGGCCTGCACATCCGCCCAAGGCTGCTCCGCCGCAGGCGCGGCGGCCGGTTCGGCGACGGTGTCGGGAGAAGTTTGAGTCTCAGTCATAACGGCAAAATCCTGTCCAGGCCGGCTTGTCGACAGCCATTGCGCTGCCCGACGTCGGTTTATCGGCCGTTTTCGCCAGGACTGGAGGGCAATTGGCCGGTATGGCGATCAAGTCCGCTCAACGGGCACCGATCGAGCCGATAAAGCGCAGGATCTGCACACCCAGTTCAGCCGCCAGGGGCAGGTTGGGGTCCTTATAGGACGCCAGTTGCCGCTTCACGTCGTTGGGCACAATGCGCATCACATGGTTCATGCCCTCGATCAGGCCCAGTTGTGCGTCAGGCTTGGCGGCTTTCAACTGCCTGGCGTCCTCGACGCTGACCTGGATGTCATGGCTGCCCTGGATGATCAGCGCCGGCATCTTCAGTGCCGCGAAGGCCTGGGCCGGGTCCTGGCGGAACAATGAGATCAGGTAAGGCTGCACACTGGGACGGAAAATCACCTGCAGCTGTGGAGGAACGTTCGCGTCGGGGCGCCCGGCCTTGAGGCTGTCGAGTAACTCGTTGCTGCGCAACATCAGCGCCGGTGGCAAGCGGCTGCTCAGCTGTTGCCGTAGCACTTGGTCGATCGGCCGGGCACTTCCGGCCACCGAAATCACTGCCGCAGCGTTGGCCTGGGGCGCCGCGAGGCTGGCGATCAGCGCGCCTTCGCTGTGGCCCAGCAGGATCAACGGACCCAGTCGCGGATCGGCGGCGAGCTTGTGGCTCCAGGCCACGGCATCGGCCACGTAGGCCTCGACGCTAAGGTTACGCTCGTCCGGCGTGGCGGCGAGGCTGGCGGCCACGCCGCGCTTGTCGTAGCGGACGCTGGCGATGTTGTGCCTGGCGAGTACCCAGGCCAGGCGCTTGAGGCTGTCGTTGCGCCCGCCCTCGGGGTTGTTTCCGTCACGATCCGTAGGACCTGACCCGGAAATGATCAGGACAACGGGCAACGGTGTATCGGATTTGGGCAGCAGCAGCGAGCCGAAAAGTTCACCGTTGCCGGTATCGAGGCTGATGGGACGTTGCAGGACGGTGGCCTGGGCCAGGCCGCTGACCAGGCCTGTCAAGAGGGCGAGACTCAAGGCAAACAGTTTTAACATCATGAAGCCATTAGTTGCGAAGGTGCCGGTTGGACTGGCGCGCACCGATAAGGTTCGAGGATGAACTACTCGGGGAGCCTGCGTATACTGGCGCCCATCTCGATTTTTCAGCGATTCCACGGAGCACCCTGCATGTCCGGCAATACCTACGGCAAGCTGTTCACCGTCACCACCGCGGGCGAAAGCCATGGCCCGGCGTTGGTCGCCATTGTCGACGGCTGCCCGCCGGGCCTGGAGATTTCCCTGGAGGACCTGCAGCGTGACCTTGATCGCCGCAAGCCCGGCACCAGCCGCCACACCACCCAGCGCCAGGAAGCCGATCAAGTCGAAATCCTCTCCGGTGTGTTCGAAGGACGCACCACCGGCTGCGCCATCGGCCTGCTGATTCGCAACACCGACCAGAAGTCCAAGGACTACTCGGCCATCAAGGACCTGTTCCGCCCGGCCCACGCCGACTACACCTACCATCACAAATACGGCGAGCGCGACTACCGCGGCGGCGGTCGCAGTTCGGCGCGGGAAACCGCCATGCGCGTGGCGGCCGGGGCAATCGCCAAGAAGTACCTGGCCAGCCAGGGCATCGTCATCCGTGGCTACATGAGCCAGCTCGGGCCGATCGAGATCCCGTTCAAGACCTGGGATTCGGTGGAGCAGAACGCCTTTTTCAGCCCCGACCCGGACAAGGTTCCCGAGCTTGAAGCCTACATGGACCAGTTGCGCCGGGACCAGGATTCGGTCGGCGCGAAAATCACCGTGGTCGCCGAGGGCGTGATGCCTGGCCTGGGCGAGCCGATCTTCGACCGTCTCGACGCCGAACTGGCCCACGCGCTGATGAGCATCAACGCAGTCAAGGGCGTGGAGATCGGCGCCGGTTTCGCCTGTGTCGCCCAGCGTGGCACCGAACACCGTGACGAACTGACGCCCCAGGGTTTCCTCAGCAACAACGCCGGCGGCATCCTTGGCGGCATCTCTTCGGGCCAGCCGATTGTCGCTCACTTGGCGTTGAAGCCGACGTCCAGCATCACCACGCCGGGACGCTCGATCGACATCCACGGCAACCCGGCGGACGTCATTACCAAGGGCCGCCACGACCCTTGCGTGGGCATTCGCGCAACGCCGATCGCCGAGGCGATGATGGCGATCGTGCTGATGGACCACCTGTTGCGTCATCGCGGGCAGAACGCCGACGTTCGGGTCGGCACGCCGGTGTTGGGTCAGCTTTGATGGCTGGCCTGCCGACCGCCGTGGCCTGACGAGCATGGCGGCAGTGCCGTACTGGCGGCTTTCCAGCTTCTATCTGTTTTACTTTGCGCTGCTCGGTTCGACCGCGCCGTTCCTGGCGCTGTACTTCGATCACCTCGGGTTCAACGCCGCGCGCATTGGCGAGCTGGTGGCGATTCCCATGCTGATGCGCTGCGTCGCGCCGAATCTCTGGGGCTGGCTGGGTGACTACACCGGCCGGCGCCTGGCGATCGTGCGGTTTGGCGCGATCTGTACGCTGCTCAGTTTCTCGCTGATCTTCATCGACAAAAGCTACGCCTGGCTGGCGATGGTCATGGCGCTGCATGCGTTTTTCTGGCACGCGGTGCTGCCGCAATTCGAAGTCATCACCCTGGCCCACTTGAGCGGGCAGGCGGCGCGCTACAGCCAGATCCGCCTGTGGGGCTCCATCGGCTTCATCATCACCGTGGTCGCGCTCGGTCGATTGTTCGAATGGTTGAGCCTGGACATCTATCCCGTGGCGCTGGCGTTGATCATGGGCGGCATCGTGCTTAGCAGTTTCTGGGTGCCCAACGCCCAGCCCGTGCAGGGGCCGCGGGTGGCCGGGGACGGTTTCCTGCGGCAGTTGCGCAATCCGGGCGTGCTGGCGTTTTATGCCTGCGTCGGCCTGATGCAACTGAGCCACGGGCCGTATTACACCTTCCTGACGTTGCACCTGGAACGCCTGGGCTACAGCCGCGGATTGATCGGCGTGCTGTGGGCCGTCGGTGTGGTTGCGGAAGTGCTGGTTTTCCTGCTGATGAGCCGGATCCTGGCGCGGTTTTCCGTGCGCCGGGTGTTGCTGGCCAGCTTCCTGCTGGCGGCGCTGCGCTGGTTGTTACTGGGGTCGTTGGCGGAGTTTCTCTGGGTGCTGCTGCTTGCCCAGGTCCTGCACGCAGCGACCTTTGGCAGTTTTCACGCCGCTGCCATCCATTTCGTGCAACGTAGCTTCGGTTCACGCCAGCAAGGTCAGGGGCAGGCGCTGTACGCCGCGCTGGCTGGCACCGGCGGGGCGCTGGGCGCACTGTATTCCGGCTACAGCTGGAATGCCCTGGGCGCCGGTTGGACTTTCAACATCGCCAGTCTCGCAGCCTTCGCTGCAGCCGTTATCATTGCCACACGCATGCAAGAGGACAGGCCATGAGCCTTACCCGTGAACAACTCACCCGGGAAATCATCGACGCCGGGCGTTTTCTGTATGGTCGCGGCTGGTCCCCGGCCACCAGCAGTAATTATTCGACCCGGTTGTCGTCCGACCAGGCCCTGCTCACCGTGTCTGGCAAACACAAAGGGCAACTGGGCGGCGACGATGTGCTCGCCACCGACCTGGACGGCAACAGCCTGGAGCCGGGCAAGAAACCGTCCGCCGAAACCCTGCTGCACACCCAGCTGTATCGCTGGCGTCCGCAGATCGGCGCGGTGCTGCACACCCATTCGGTGAATGCCACGGTGCTCTCGCGCCTGACCAGCGCAGCCTTCATCGACTTCGAGGACTACGAGCTGCAAAAGGCTTTCAGCGGAGTCACGACCCATGAGTCCCAGGTTCGCGTGCCGATTTTCGACAACGACCAGGACATCGCGCGCCTCGCCGCCAAGGTTCAGCCCTGGCTCGACGCGCACCCCGATTGCGTCGGCTATCTGATCCGTGGGCACGGCCTGTACACCTGGGGGCCGGGCATGAACGATGCGCTGCGGCAGATCGAGGCGTTCGAGTTCCTGTTCGAATGCGAGCTCAAGACTCGCACACTCTTGAACCGTTAAATTGCTGGAGCCATGACCATGAGCAGCCTGTCCGTCTATCACGTTTCAAGCCCCGAGATTCCGAACAAGGTCTTGACCCATTTCGAAGACATCGCCGCGACCCTCGCCGAAAAAGGCGTGCGCTTCGATCGTTGGGAAGCCGCGACGAAGATCCAGCCCGGCGCCAGCCAGGAGGAAGTGATTGGCGCCTACCGGACCCAGATCGACAAGCTCATGACCGAGCGCGGCTATGTCACGGTGGATGTCATCAGCCTCAACAGCGACCACCCGCAAAAAGCCGAACTGCGCGCCAAGTTTCTTGATGAACACCGTCACGGCGAGGACGAAGTCCGCTTTTTTGTCGCCGGTCGTGGCCTGTTCACTTTGCATATCGACGACTACGTCTACGCGGTACTGTGCGAAAAAAATGATCTGATCTCGGTGCCCGCCGGTACGCCGCATTGGTTCGACATGGGCGAGCACCCACATTTCGTCGCCATTCGGCTGTTCAATAACCCGGAAGGCTGGGTCGCCAAGTTCACCGGTGATGAAATCGCCAGCCGTTTCCCGCGCCTGGAGGACTGAGCCCGTGACGATCAAGGCTATCCTCACCGACATCGAAGGCACCACCAGCGCGGTCAGTTTTGTATTCGACGTGCTGTTTCCCTATGCCGCCCGACACCTGCCGGATTTTGTCCGGCACAACGCCGGGCGCGCCGACGTCGCCGAGCAACTGGACGCCGTGCGCCGCGACAGCGCCGAGCCGGACGCGGACGTCGAACGGGTCATCGCGATCCTCCTGGGCTGGATTGCCGAAGACCGCAAGGCCACGCCACTCAAGGCCTTGCAGGGTATGGTCTGGGCGCAGGGATACACGGCCGGCCAGTTGAAAGGGCATGTCTATCCGGACGCGGCGCAGGCGCTCGAGGCCTGGCATCAGCAAGGTTACCGGTTGTTTGTCTATTCCTCGGGGTCGATCCAGGCACAGAAGCTGATTTTTGGCTGTTCCGAGGCTGGCGACCTGTCGCCGTTGTTCAGCGGTTATTTCGACACCACGTCGGGAGCCAAGCGGGACGCGCAGTCGTATCGGCGAATCAGCGAGGCGATGGGCATTGCGCCGCAGCAAATCCTGTTTCTGTCGGATATCGTCGAGGAACTGGACGCGGCCAGGAATGCCGGAATGGCAACCTGCGGATTGGCCCGCGAGGGCGGCAATCTGGCCGGCCACACGACCGTTGAAAGCTTCGCGCAGATCGAACCTTCGCGCTTCTGAACGCCTTTTCGCTGCTGAAAAAAATCAGGCCATGGCACCGCTGGGTTCCATGGCCTGTCTTTGTTCAGAGCTTGAAGCTGTTGGCTGTCAGGCGCTGTGATAGGTCGGCAGCGCGAAACGGTGCTGGCTCTGCAGCATCGCGACCGGTGGCAGTTCGCTGGCCTGTTCAGCCAGGTCGCGGCGAATGGCACTGATCGCCCAGGAAAGTTGATCCCCGGCATGCAACTGAGCGTAGGAAATCGTACGCTTGAACAGTTTGCCATCGCTGTTACGCAAGGTCAGCAGAATGCCGCCGTCCGGGCGAGGCTGCGTGGTGACTTCGTAGTTGGAAAACAGCGATGCAAACTTCTCTTGAATCATGTTCATAGTTGACTGCTCCATGGTATGGCAAACCGTGGAGGGGTAGTTGCAGTGTCTGTGCCAGCATTGGAATAGTAAAAAATACTTTTAAAAACAATAACTTAATCTTTTCATGTTTTTTTGCATTCGTGCATCTTGCATGAACGGCTATCGTGCATCCTGCATTTTGCGGGGATGCTCGATTATTTTTGGAACCAAACCGCATCCTGGCGCTCCCGCTTCGCTTGTTCCCCGCAGCGGATACAAAACATTGCAAAAACCGCATGTACAGCAGCGGAATCGCTGGCGTAATTTCCCTCCAGATTCGCCCAACCCATAACAAGAACCGCGGCCCACAAGGTCGAACGGGGAAGGATCGTCCATGAGTCGTACACCCAGCGACGCTATTACCTGGGGCATGATGCTGCGCAAACTGCCCGTCATCGCCAGAGTTGTTCCCCGAATCATCAAGGGCCTGAAACTCGCCAACGTCCAGGACCCCACCCAGCCTTGCGGCCTTGGCTGGTGTTTCGAACAGGCCACGCAACGCAATCCCAACGGCCCGGCGCTGCTCTGCGGCGACACGGTGCTGTCTTATGCACAGGTCAACGAACAGGCCAATCGCATTGCCCATTACTTGCTGGCGCAAGGTCTTGGCAAGGGCGACTGCGTGGCGATTGTTCTGGAAAACCGCCCGCAGCTGCTGATTACGGTGTTGGCGGTGGCGAAAGTCGGGGCGGTGAGCGCGATGATCAACACATCGCAAACCGGAGACGCCCTGGTGCACAGCCTGGCGCTGGTCGCGCCGGTGGCGGTGGTGGTCGGGGATGAACGGGTCGCTGTCTTCAACGACGTGCGCGGCCGAACGGCGCTGGCGGATGCGCGGACCTGGTGGGTGGCGGACCAGGACAGTGGCGCGGCTCCGTGCGGATTCGTCGACCTGATTGGCAGCAGCGAGGATTACCCAGGCGATAATCCGCTTGGCAGACAGGTGTTTTTCAACGACCCCTGTTTCTATCTCTATACCTCGGGCACCACCGGGTTACCCAAGGCCGGCGTATTCCGCCATGGACGCTGGATGCGCACCTCCACCAGTTTTGGCCTGATCGCCCTGGACATGCAGCCCGATGACGTCGTTTACTGCACCCTGCCGCTGTATCACGCCACCGGCTTGTGCGTGTGCTGGGGCGCGGCGGTTTGTGGTGCCTCGGGGTTCGCCATCCGCCGCAAGTTCAGCGCCAGCCAGTTCTGGAGCGACGTGCGTCGCTACCGGGCGACGACGTTGGGTTACGTCGGCGAACTGTGTCGCTACCTGATCGAGCAGCCCGCCAGCGCCGACGACCGGCGGCATGAGGTCCGGAAGATGATCGGCAACGGCTTGCGCCCGGGCGCCTGGCTGGCCTTCAAGACCCGCTTCGGGATTGGCCATATCTGCGAACTGTATGCGGCCAGCGACGGCAATATCGGCTTCACCAACATCCTCAACTTCGATAACACGGTCGGGTTTTCCCTGATGGGTTGGGAACTGGTGCAGTACGACCATGACAGCGGTGCGCCCTTGCGCAACCTGCAAGGGCGCATGCAGAAAGTCCCCAAGGGCGAGCCGGGCCTGCTGCTGGCGCGCATCGACGACAAGGCGCCGCTGGATGGCTACACCGATCCGGCCAAGACCGAAAAAACCGTCTGCCGAGACGTCTTCGTCCCAGGCGATCGTTATTTCAACACTGGCGACCTGCTGCGCAATATCGGCTTCGGTCACGGGCAGTTCGTTGATCGCCTCGGCGACACCTATCGCTGGAAAGGCGAAAACGTCTCCACCACCGAAGTCGAAAACGTGCTCCTGCAACATCCACAGATCGCCGAGGCGGTGGCCTACGGCGTGGAGATCACCGGCACCAACGGCCGCGCCGGGATGGCCGCGATCACCCCGGCCGAGTCCCTCGCGACCCTGGATTTCAACGAGCTGCTGCAATTTCTGCAAGGCAAGCTGCCAGCCTACGCGGTGCCGCTGTTCCTGCGGATCAAGGTGAAGATGGAAACGACCGGCACGTTCAAGTATCAGAAAACCCGCCTCAAGGCCGAAGCCTTTGACCCCTGTCTCACGGGCGAGGAACCGATCTACGCCTGGCTCCCCGACACCTCGACCTACGTGCGAGTTGACCGCCAACTGGCGACGCTGATCCAGGGTGGGCAGTACCGCTATTGATTGTGGCTATGGCTCTTGCAGAGAAAAAAGGGATGACAGGCTTTGAGTCCCTCGGGAAACTAGCGGCTTTGCGAAAGCCAGAGGAAGTTGCCCATGTCCGATACAAACCGCCAGATGACCCCGGAAGAGGCTGCGGAGTTTGCCGAGCAGGTATTCAACGTCGCTCGTCAGGGCGATGCCGCGATGATGGCCGCGCTGTTGAGCAAGGGCCTGCCGCCGAACCTGCGCAATCACAAGGGCGACACCTTGCTCATGCTGGCCGCGTACCACGGGCACGTGGAGACGGTAAAAGTGCTGCTGGAGAATAAAGCCGATCCGGAAATCCGCAACGACAACGGCCAGAGCCCGATTGCCGGTGCGGCGTTCAAGGGCGATCTGGCGGTGGTTTCGGCCCTCGTCGATGGCGGCGCGCAAGTCGAAGGCTCCTCCTTCGATGGGCGCACGGCGCTGATGATGGCGGCGATGTTCAACCGGGTGGAAATCGTCGATTACCTGATCAGCAAAGGCGCCGACCCGAAGGCCAAGGATGCCAACGGCGTCTCGGCGCTGGACGCGGCCAGGACCATGGGCGCGGTGGACACCACGGCGCAGTTGGAAAAGTTGTTGGGCTGAAGCCTGGCTCCCTAGTCACAGGGTCCCTGACTTGACCTGGGGTGATGCGCTATCCTGCGCGCCTGAAAATTCAGCCACAGGATCCGCCCATGAAAGCCGCACTCGTCGAACTCATCAGCAAAATCAGCTCCGGCTGCCTGGGCGAGGCGGACATCGAGAAAATCGCCGACGAAGCGGCCCAGGCCTACGCCGACCCGGCGGCGTTCCTGGCGGCGAACCCGGACATCAACTATGACGACAGCTTCCCGATCCCGCTGGGCGAGTGGGTGGTGGTTGGGAGCCTGCCTGACACGGTGCTGTTCCAGGCCGACTCGTACGTTGACCTGTTCGAGCAGATCGTCGCCTCGTTCGGCCCTGGCGTCGCGTTCAACCTCAAGCCCAAGCAACTGGCGAAGACCGAGGCGCTGACCGCGCTCAATCGTATCCAGATCCAGATGAGCAGCCTGAACAAGGAAAACGGCGGCTACGTGCTGATGAACTTCAGCCAGTTGCTCGACGATGAATTGCAGATGGTGCTGGTGTACGGCAACGACGTGCCGCGTGTGCTGGAGCTGTGTGGCGAAGTCGGCATCGCCGCGGCCCCCGCCCTGGAAGCGCTCAAGATCGCGGTTCACGTCTGAAACAATAAAACGGAACCCTTGCCCGGACCCCGCTATCCTAAGTGGGCATACCACCATTCGGGAGCGACACCATGGGTTCCACTTTCAACGGCCTGATTGGCCTGATCATCCTGGCGCTCGATATCTGGGCGATCATCAATGTGCTCAAGAGTGGCGCGGGCACCGGGGCGAAAGTCCTGTGGGTGCTGCTGATTCTCCTGCTGCCGGTGTTGGGCCTGATCATCTGGGCGATTGCCGGACCGCGGGGCAACGTGCGGGTCTGACCGCTCCATGTAATAAAGCCCGACAGGTCCTGCCTGTCGGGCTTTTTTTTTGCGCAACGATATCAGGCCGTCGCTGGCGAAGCCTTCTGCGAAGCACTCAGGAAACGCAGCAAGGCCAGGAGCGGGAAGGCACTGCCGACGATCACTACCCACAGCCAGCCGCCATGCTCGTAGACGGCGCTGGCGATGGACGAACCGAACGCGCCACCGACGAAGATGCTGGTCATGTACAGCGCGTTCAGGCGGCTGCGGCTTTTTGCATCAAGGGCGTAAATGGTGCGCTGGCCCAGGACCATGTTCATCTGCACGCAGAAATCCAGGACCACGCCGGTCACCGCGAGGCCGATCACGCTGTAGGCCGGATGAATGAACGCCGGCAGGAAACTCAGGCTGGCGAACAGCATGGCCAGCAGCGAAGCAATCCGGGTGTGGCCGGCGTCCGCCAGGCGGCCGGCAATCGGCGCGGCGACGGCGCCGATGGCACCGACCAGCGCAAACAGCGCGATTTCAGTCTGGGACAAGCCATGGTTGCGCGACAGCTCCAGGGGGACGGCGGTCCAGAACAGGCTGAACGTGGCAAACATGCACGCCTGGTACAAAGCCCGCTGGCGCAACTGCGGCTGCTGGCGTAGCAAGGTACCGAGCGAGCCCAGCAATTGAGCGTAGGAGGCGCGGTGCTCGGGTTGGCGCTTGGGCACGGTGAACGCCAGGACGATGCTGATTGCCGCCATCAACGCGGCGGCGATCATGAACATTGCCCGCCAGCCGAAATGATCGGCGACGAGGCTGGCCACCGGCCGCGCCAGCAGGATCCCCAACAGCAGGCCACCCATGATCCCGCCCACGACCCGTCCCCGGGATTCTTCCGGTGCCAGGTGCGCGGCCAGCGGAATCAGCACTTGCACCGACACGGAACTGAACCCGACCAGCAATGACACCAGCAGTAACACGTTCGGCTGCTCGGTAAACGCCGCGCCCAGCAGGCTGGCGATTGCGACCACGGTGGTGAGGATCATCAGGCGCCGGTTTTCCAGCAGATCCCCCAGCGGCACCAGGAAAAACAGGCCCAGGGCATAGCCGATCTGGGTCAGCGAGACGATCAGGCTGGCCATGGTGCTGGACAGGCCGACGTCGGGCGCGATCAGTTCGATGATGGGTTGGGCGTAGTAGATATTGGCAACGATGGCGCCGCAGCAGAAGGCAAACAGCAGGACCATGCCCCGGGTCAGGGCAGCGGGCGAGGCGGGTGAATGAGCACTCATGGCAATCTCATCGATCGATTGAAAGGGATGGCGAGAGGCTAAAGACTTGCAGGGCTCTGGAACAGGGCTTGTGGTTGATAGCGGTCATGCCTGCGGTTGATGGTAGAACGCGCTGGAGGGAATGCGAAAGTGCTCTTGTGGGGGGGGGGG